>CAYRJI010000001.1:0-56227 GCA_964424645.1 uncultured Akkermansia sp.
CAACTCCCGCAGAGGGTCTATTGGCATTCGGCGTCACCTGCACGCCGTGCGGGGCTACTCCCGCAGACGGTCTATTGGCATTCGGCGTCACCTGCACGCCGCCGGGTGCCACTCCCGCAGAGGGTCTGTTGGCATTCGGGGTCACCTGCACGCCGTGCGGGGCTACTCCCGCAGACGGTCTGTTGACATTCGGCGTCACCTGCACGCCGCTCGGGGCAACTCCCGCAGACGGTCTGTTGGCATTCGGCGTCACCTGCACGCCGTGCGGGGCTACTCCCGCAGACGGTCTATTGGCATTCGGCGTCACCTGTACACCGTGCGGGGCTGTCGGTGTGACTGCACTATTGCCGCGACCCGGACGACCACCCTGTCGGTGATGATTCACGGCACCCGGACCGGGACGACCTTGCGGCATGGGGCGGTGCATAGCACCCGGACCGGGGTGACCCGGCATGGGATGGTGCATGGCACCCGGTCCGGGGCGTCCCGGCATCGGCCGGTGCATAGCACCCGGTCCGGGACGTCCCGGCATCGGCCGGTGCATAGCACCCGCTCCGGGGCGACCCGGCATAGGACGGTGCATAGCACCCGGAGCGGGACGACCCGGCATCGGACGGTGCATGCCACCCGGTCCGGGGCGTCCCTGATGCATCCCTTGGGGACCGTGACCCGGTCGATGGAACCTCGGACCCTGCGCCATCACGAGTGGCGCACACAACATCGCTGTCAGAGCAATAAGTTTTGTGTTCATGGCATAAAATGGGGTTAAAAGCTACCCAACGCAATGGTAATTGATTTCGAATCAACTGTCAAACTTTTTTTTGTTACCTCAGCAAAATTTTTTGAAATACACCATCCCCTCCTCCTTACCACATACCTCCCGCCACAGCTTTGCCACTTCGTACTTCGTACTTCGTACTTGATCTCCCTCGCGTCTTCCTGCCTCAAAGTCACCACCCACCACGAAGCTCATATTTTTCTTGGGACGGCTGTGGTTGTTATTATGAATGCGGAAATTTCGGCTTGACATTTGCTCGAGGGAAAGGTAGACTGGTGCGTCTCCCGGTTGCCGCGAGATGAACAACGAAAGGCGGGGGACAACCTGTGCGGCACCTTTCACCCAATCGCTCCCCCTGGTTTAAGGAGGGGCACCCGATGAAAGAATATGATCAACGAACTCATTACTGAGATGGTAGACGCCGGAGTACACTTCGGGCATCAGACCCGCAAGTGGCATCCGAACATGAAAAAGTATATACTCACGCAGAAAAACGGGATTCACCTGATCAACTTGGAGGAGACGGAGAAATGTCTCGACCGAGCGGGAAAATTCCTCGGTGATTTGGCTGCGAAGAACAAGAAAATCCTCTTTGTAGGGTGTAAACGCCAAGCGCAGGAGGCAGTCAAAGAGGCGGCTGAAGCCACCGAACAATTCTACGTGAACTTCCGCTGGCTCGGAGGCATGCTCACCAACATGTCGACCATCAAAAAGAGTATAGCCCGCTTGGAGTACCTCGAAAATCTCGCCAACCTCCCGGAGTACAAAAGCATGTCCAAGAAAGAATTGGCGGCCCTATCCCGGGAAAGGGAAAAACTCTTGCGTAACCTGCAGGGGATTCGTAAAATGGGCGGTGCCCCGGATGTCCTCGTAGCGATAGGTGCTGATCATGAGTATATAGCCATACGTGAAGCCCACATCCTCGGCATACCGACGGTCGTGCTCACTGATACCAACGCCGACCCCGACAGCGTCGATTACCCGATACCGGGGAATGACGACGCCGTACGTTCCGTCCGCATCATTCTGAGCAAGTTGGTGGAAGCCATCAACCGGTCTCGTCCTACAAAAGCCTAACCCCTATTCTACTATGGCAGAAATAACCGCACAACTCGTCAAAGAGCTGAGGCTCAAGACTGACGCAGGTATGATGGACTGCAAGAACGCCCTCGTTGCCTGCAACGGTGATATGGAAGAAGCAGTGAAATACCTACGCGAAAAGGGCATTGCAAAGGCGGCAAAGAAAGCCGACCGAGAAGCGAAAGAAGGTGTCGTTGCGACCGTCGTGGAGGGTAATGACGGCATCATCTACGAAATCAACTGTGAAACTGACTTTTGCTCCAAGGGGGATAAGTTCAAGACCCTTGTGGCGCAGGTCGGCGAGGTGCTCAAGGCATCAACTGCGTCCTCGACGGAGGAGGCTCTGGCGGTTCCCATGGGGGATTCCACAGTGGAAACCTGCATAGCGGAGCAGTGTGCTGCGATCGGCGAAAATATGAGACTGCGCCGTTTTGCGCGCTTCGCCCCCACCGGTGTGGGTCGCATCAGCTCGTATATCCACATGGGCGGAAAAGTGGGTGTGCTGCTCCTCGTGAGCTGCACCAAGAAGGAAACGCTTGAGAACCAACAGTTTGTAACGCTCTGCAAGGACCTTACCCTGCACATCGCGGCATGTGCTCCCAAGAGCGTTGACTCCTCCTCGCTCGACCCGGCATTTGTGGCGGAAGAGCAGGAAATCGCAAAGGCTCAACTCCTCGCGGAGGGCAAACCGGAGGCTCTGCTCGCAAAGATTTTGCCCGGGAAGCTCAGGGCTCTCTACAAGCAGAGCTGTCTGCTCAACCAAGAGTTCGTGAAAGACCCCTCCGTTACTGTGGAGAAACTCGTGGATGAGACGGGAAAGGCTGTCGGAGATACCCTGAAGGTGGAAGCCTTCCGGCGTTTCCAACTGGGAGCGTAAGCGCACGAAGTTAGGGCTGTTTGAGAGGGTGAGGATGCGCCTGTCTTGCTTAGTTTGCGGGTGCACTTCCGTAGCGCATGACGAGCGGTTCCTGCACGGCGAACAGCTCAGCTCGCTGTTCCGGGGTAGAGTCTAGGTAGCCGTGGAGGTGCGTGAGCCCGTGAACGATGTAACGGAAGAGCTCTTGAAGCGGCGGGATGGCATGCTCCGAAGCGTAGCGGGCGGCGGTATCGCAACTCACCAGTATCTCCCCGTACGGAAACGTGATCACATCCGTCGGAGTGGGGTCTCGGAGGAACTCCGCATGAACGCGGGCGATGGTCGCGTCATCCACGAGGGATATCTCCACCTCTGACAACTCACTGAGCACATGCTCCGGACCGGGGGGAAGTGCTAGGAGCTCCGCCGCAAGCTCGGGCAAACATCGCTCACACCATTCCGCCCACCCCACGGGCACCCAATCCGGCTGCGTATGTGCGTAAACGCGAAATCTTAGCTCCATATCGCCCGTAATTATCCCTCATTCAACGCGGGAACTATCGGCATCCTGCCGCACCTGCTCCCTGGCCCTGCGAAAAAATCCCTGAAATTGCTCCCGGCAGGCGTCCTCGAGCACCCCACCCTGCACTAGGCACCGGTGATTGAGCGGTGGATTGCTGTCCAACAAATTGATCCACCCCCCGCACGCGCCCCCCTTCGGATCGGGCATTCCGAACACCACCCGCGCGGGGCGGCAGTGCACCAGCGCACCCGCACACATCGGGCAAGGTTCCTTCGTGACGTATACCGTGCACCCATCCAGCCTCCAATCCCCCACGGCGGCGGCGGCGGCGGTAAGTGCAATCATCTCCGCGTGCGCTGTGGCATCCTTCAGCGTTTCTACTTGGTTCCTGCCACGCGCAATGACCCTGCCCTCTTTCACTACCACACACCCGCAGGGCACCTCCCCATCCTGCTCAGCTTTCTCGGCTTCGCGGAGGGCTTGCCGCATGAACAGCTCATCCTCCAACACCCCGGCGGGGGTGAGCCCGGCAGTCAGCGCAGCGTGATGCGCGGGTCCGTATCCAGCACCTCCTGCAGCTCCTTCCATCCTTCGGGGGTCTGATTCTGAAACATCTGCAAGTAGAGCGAGACCGTGCCCGGCGAATACTTGGCAAACAGGGCGTCCACTCCGGCTTTCAGTTTTTCGGGGTCCAGTGTATCCGGAAGCACATCCACCACTCCTTGTCCATTGTGTGCAATGCCCAATGTATCCAAGAACAACACCAGCATATTCGTGTGCTTGCGCACCAGCCATACCTGCAAAAGGTGGTCGCCTATCGTCTCGGCGGGCTTCCATGCCAACATCTTCTTGAGCCATGCGAATTGCTCCGCTACGGGCTTCTGCCGCACGTAAATCGGACGCAATTTCTTAAGTGCGGACAATTCGTTCAGGGCGGCGCGGTACACATTGCGCTCCTGATTGCGCATCCACTCCAAAAAGATGTTCAGGGTCTCTTCGTCGATCTTCTCAAAGATTGTATATGATTTCATGGTGGAAACGCCGGTTGTATACCATAAAAACACCATTCATGCAAGCATAATCCAAACCAAATCTGCCCCAAGACACAGCCGTCCCAAGAAAAATACGAGCTTCGTGGTGAGCGATGGCTTTGCGGCGGGAAGACACGGGGGTGATCAAGTACGAGGTACGAAGTACGAAGTGGCAAAGCTGTGGCGGGAGGTGCGGGGTAGTGACTGGGGAATGTGTGCGGCGATAGTGTGTGTGGGAGTCGGGTGGAGGCAAAGCCGAAGCGAAGCGAAGGGAATAAATCCATGCATCCGTGAGGTTGGTACACACGTGGCAGGCGGATACGTGAAGAGATACTCGCGGGGAACCACTGTTCATCACAAATGACACGTTCGGTTACAGCCGTGATGATTCAACACTTCTCATCACACACGTTCTCCCTGAACACCACTGCTGCCTCCCGCACCCGTCACTCCACAGCTTTGCCACTTCGTACTTCGTGTTCGTACAGTGTGAAAAGGTGGGAGACGCGGGCAGCTTCGTCCGCAAATTTTCGCCCATACGCAGCGTCGACGGCGGCATCGAGGGCTTTGTGTACACGGCGGAGCTCGGGGGGCATGAGCAGCGGGTCGTAGAGGTCAGCGAGGGTGCTGTTGGGGTATTTTGCCCGGGTATCGAGCACGGCTTGCGCACGGGCTTCAATTTGCGATCGGCGGGCGGCGGTGGGACACGGCCAAGGGAAGGTGTTATAGACCATTCCACCCGAGTATTGGTAACCTATTCCGAGGCGACCGGCAACAGTGCGCATCCATGCTGTATGCATAGCGGAGGAGAGCACTCCGAAGTGGTAAGCGGTAGCACCGGGAAGGATGAGAAGTTTATTGCTCACGATGGTGTTATTATCGAGAAATGCCATAGGGACATATTCTCTTCTCGATGTCGACACCTCGGGAATAGCGATGAAAGAGTCCGGGTTTTTGGTTTCGCGAAAGAGAGCCGGAGTGTCAGCGAGCCTGTGCCTACCGGGATCAGGCGATGCTAGGCGAGCGGCTTTGCATGCGGCGACGCGTGCCATGACAAGGGGCATGGAACGAAGGACATCGGGCGGAACATCCACGAGCCAGAGACAGTAACGGGCTTTGCCTTGAATGAACTCCTCGGCTCCCATGAAGCGTTTAATGTAATTTTTTGCCTGCGGTTCACGGGCGATGAAGTTATCGTAATCTTCGGCTTCAATGATGAGATGCCCTCCGTCTGCGGGACGATTACCCGTGGTCATGACCGGAACTTCACAGAGCGGGCGGGTGCGATGTTCCACGAATACGCTCGGGGCATCGAGGAGATAATTGTTCACTTGCGAAGCGGGATGGTCTGTGCCGGTCTCGTCGAAAATGGTGCAGTGGGCGGGTTTTTGAGCGGAGAGAGCGACGATGACGCAGTACACCTCCGCAACATCATCAGCTTCGTTGGTCCACTTGAAGGAGCGGTAGGCAAAGAGGATGTGGGCACCGAGGTCGGTCATGAGTGGTTTCCAGAGGGAGGAAGCTTGCTCGCCCTGCACGATGGAGTTGGTGGCAACGAACGCCGCGCGGGTGGCGGGGTCTGCCCGCATGAGCTGTGCCGCCCTGTAGAACCACGCCCCAACGTAGTCGATTTTGCCCCATGCGCGGAGGTGCCCAAGCGTGCGATTCATGTCATCCCTCTGCTCCGGGGTCTTATGAGAGTACCCCACAAACGGCGGGTTGCTGATGATGTAGTCGATGTGGTGCCCCGGCACATTCTCCGTCCAATCCACGGCGAGGGCGTTGGCTTCGCGGATGTTGTCGTAGCTTTCGAGGGGTAGGAAGTCGGGCAATCCTTTTGTGGTGAACTCCTGTGTCTTCTTCCACATCTGCGCGGCGGCAATCCGGAGGGCGGTCTTTGCCACTGCCACGGCGAAGTCATTGATTTCGATGCCGTAGAATTGGTTGATGGAGACGAGGGTGCCGAGGTCGAGGGAACCTTGACCGTCGGCGAGGTTTTGCAGGGCTTCGTTTTCGAGACGGCGCAACGAAATGAATGTTTCGGTGAGGAAGTTGCCGGAGCCGCACGCGGGGTCGAGGAAGGTGAGGGAGGCAAGTTTCTTGCAAAATGCTTTCAGTTTCTTCGCACGGGCGGTGCCGGATTTCTCCTTTTTCTCCAAAATGGCGGCGAGCTCGGCTTTGAGGGAGTTCAAGAACAGCGGGTCGATGACCTTGTGGATACTTTCCACAGAGGTGTAGTGCATCCCTCCCATGCGGCGGGTCTTCGGGTTGATCGTGCTTTCAAAGAGCCCACCGAAGATGGTCGGCGAGATGTCTGCCCAGTTGAATCCCGCAGCAGCTTCGTTCTCAATGAGCGCACAGAGCTCAGCATCAAACATCGGCATGTAATCCTTCTCCACCCCCTCGAAGAGCCCCCCGTTCACGTGCGGAAAAGCGCGAAGTGCGGCATCGAAAGGGTCTCGCTGCACCGGCGGCACATTGAGAGCACGAAAAAGGGTGAGAAGAAGAGAACGCTTGCCGTCCGGCGTGCTTGCGCGGCGCAGGTAGTCTACAAACTGCCCCTTGGCGAAGAGTCCCGCATCATCGGCATACAGGCAAAAGACGAGCCTCACGCAGAAACGATTGAGCATCTGCAAGACGGAGTCGCTGAGCGGCTCCGGGCAGCGGGCAAGCAGGGCGTTGTAAATGCGGGAAATAAGCTCCCCCGCCTGAATAGAAAGCTGCTTCTCCTTCTCGATGCGCGCGGTCTCAGAAATCTCCCCGGCAAGGATACGGCGCAAGAGGTGGACTTGCCCGGGCAGCTCCTGTAGCGGAATGATCACGGGTTGCCTGGTCCGTGCAGAGGTGTTCCTGTCATAAATGCGCAGCTCGCGGAAGTTGCATGTGATAATCCAACGTGGATTACGATCGTGGGGAAGTTTGGTCGCGTAACGCTCTGCCTGCTCGTAGGGCGTAAGTACTTCGCCGTCGGATTGAGGGGCAGAGGCGGCGAGATCGACGTCCGCGCTTTTTTGTTCAATGAGCACGAGCGATGCAGGTAGGTAGGCATCAATGTAGCGTGTGGATTTGTCGAATTCAACGGGGTATTCGAACTCAACAACTTCGGTCGGTCGCTCGATGCCGAGGACGTCGTGCAAAAACTCTGTCCAGAAAATGGCAGTGTGCTGTTTTTCATTGCCGGGTTCACAGAGCCACTTGTCGGCGAAAGCGGCTACTGCGGAGTTGGAGGACAGAGGTGCCACGCTGCAAAGAGTGTAGCATATCGCAGAAAAAAATGCAAAACCAAATCTGCCCCCCGACTAAACCTGTCCCAAATGGATTAAAGACCTAGCGGTGGGCGGTGACCTCGAGGCGGGAAGACACGGGGGCGATCAAGTACGAGGTACGAAGTACGAAGTGAAGGAGTTAGGTGCAACGGAGTTAGATGGAAGCAAAGTGGAAACAATGCGTTGAGACCGAATGCCCGGCGCGTGTGCTCGCCGCAAGTACGGAGAATAACGTGGAGGCTCACACTGCGGGGTCAGGTGTTTTGTCGCACAGCTCAAGCGTATCGCAGCTACAACAGAAATTTCGGTCACCGTAAATGTTGTCCACGCGGGAGCAATCGGGCCAGAACTTGTGACGGCGCAAACCGGGAACCGGGAAAGCTGCGTCGCTGCGAGTGTAAGGGTGTGTCCACTCATCGGAACAGACCTCCTGTGCCGTGTGTGGGGCATTGCAGAGCACGTTGTCGTGCTGCGGGGCATGCCCTTCGGCGACAGCGGTCATCTCCGCGTGAATATGAATCATCGCGTCGATGAATCGGTCGAGCTCGGCTTTACTTTCGGATTCCGTGGGTTCCACCATGAGGGTATCATGCACCGGGAAGCTCATCGTGGGAGCGTGGAAGCCGTAGTCCATGAGCCGCTTCGCGATGTCATCGACCGTGAGTCCGCTCTTGTGGAGCATCTCGCGCGTATCGAGGATGCACTCGTGTGCCACAAGCCCGTTTGCGCCGATGTAGAGAGTGGGGAAGTACGGCGCGAGCTTGTGCGATACGTAATTGGCGTTCAGAATGGCAACCTGTGAGGCGAGTTTGAGCCCCTCCCCTCCCATCATCGCGATATACATCCACGTGATGGGGTCAATGGCGGCGGAGCCGAATTCAGCCGAGGCAACGGCACCTTGCGTACGAGCGCGATCATCGTGCAGATGCCCGGGCAGGAATGGCGCAAGGTGCGGCGCACAGCAGATGGGACCTACCCCGGGACCGCCGCCGCCGTGGGGCATCCCAAAGGTCTTATGCAGGTTGAGGTGGCAGATATCCGCCCCGATAGTCCCCGGGTTCGTGAGCCCGCACTGGGCATTCATATTGGCACCGTCCATGTATACCTGCCCACCGTTGGCATGGACTATCCTGCAGAGCTCGGCAATTTCCGGCTCATACACCCCGTGCGTGGAGGGATAGGTGACCATGAGAGCGGCGAGGCGGTCGCGGTGCTCCTCGGCACGCAAGCGGAGGTCTTCGGCATCGATATTGCCGTGCTCATCGCATTTCACCGACACGACCGTGAAGCCCGCCATCGCGGAGGATGCGGGATTTGTCCCATGCGCGGAAGTCGGAATGAGACAGACACTGCGGTGTCCTTCCCCACGGGCAACTTGGTAGCGATGTATCGTCAACAGCCCGGCGAACTCTCCCGCAGCTCCGGAATTCGGCTGAAGGCACACGGCGGAAAAGCCGGTAATTTTCGCCAGCCAATCCTCCAGCTGCAGCAGCATGGCACGCATCCCCTCACACTGGTCGGCGGGGGCGAAAGGATGCAGCTGCGTGACAGCTTCCCACGTGACGGGCATCATCGTCGCGGCACAATTCGCCTTCATCGTGCAGGAGCCGAGCGGTATCATCGCCTCATTGAGCGCGAGGTCGCGCATCTCCAAGCGGTGGATGTAGCGCATCATGTCCGTCTCCGAGTGGAACGTATTGAAGCACTTTTCCGTGCAGAAGCCCGTGGCGCGCTCGTCGGCAGGTGCCTCCGGAATGGGTGCAGCGGACACCCCAAAAGCGGCGCAAAGTGCCGTCAGATCGGCGTCCGTGCAGGTCTCATCAAAGGAAACGCTCACCGTGTCGGCATCGATTCGGCGAATATTGTAGCCGACGGCGAGGGCGGCAGCCGTCAACGCATCCGCCTGCCCCTCAGCTCGCAGTGCCACCGTATCGAAGAAGCGGTCACAGAGTACCCGCACCCCCGGCTTGGCGCGCATGCTCTGAGCGAAAGCGGCTGCCAGTCGCTGCACCGTAGCGGCAATCCGCGCGAGCCCCTGCGGTCCGTGATACATGGCGCAGAATGTGCTGAGCAGTGCCGTCAGCACCTGCGCCGTGCAGATGTTGGATGTCGCCTTTTCGCGGCGGATGTGCTGCTCTCGCGTCTGCAGGGCTAAGCGGTAGGCGGGTCTTCCGTCGCGGTCGACCGACAGCCCGATGTAGCGTCCCGGGAGTTTGCGCTTGAGGGCATCCGTGCACGCCATGTACGCGGCGGCGGGTCCCCCGTACCCCATGGGGATGCCGAAGCGTTGCGTGGTACCGACGCACACATCAGCCCCGAACGCACCGGGTTCGCGCAACCGGGTTAGTGCCAAGAGGTCCGCTGCCACACAGCAGAGCACTTTCACGGCGTGACACTTTTCGAAAAAGGGCGTGTAATCTTCCACCCCGCCCAAATTATCCGGGTACTGCACCAAAACACCCGCCAGGTCGGGGACGGATGCGGGGTCGAAGCTCCGCCAATCCCCCGTGATGAGCCTCACGCCGGTCGTCTCGCAGCGGGTGCGCATCACCTCAATCGTCTGCGGAAAACAACTATCCGCCACGAAGAATGCCGCCGACCTCGGCTTGCTGCACACGCAGAGGTGCACCGCCTCCGCCGCAGCCGTCCCCTCGTCGAGCATCGAGGCATTGGCGATGGGCAGCCCGGTGAGTCCGGTTATCATCGTCTGGAAATTCATGAGCATCTCCAAGCGTCCCTGCGCAATTTCCGGCTGATACGGTGTGTATGCCGTATACCAGCCGGGGTTTTCATACACATTGCGCTGGATGACCGGGGGCATGTACGCCCCGTAGTACCCCTGCCCGATGAGACTCTTGGCGGGTTTGTTGGCGGCGAGTATACCCCGGAGTGCTTGCAACGCGTCCTGCTCGGGCAGCGCGGGCGGGAGCTCCGGCTCCGTCTTGAGCCGTATGTCCTGCGGCACGATGGCATTGGTCATCGCTTCCAAGCTCTCAAAACCGAGCTCGGCAAGCATCTCGCCAATCTCGGCACGGCTCGGTCCGATGTGGCGCGGCGCAAAAGGTGTCTGGGCGGTAATCATAGTCTAACCGACTTGAATATCAGTGTTATACAGAGCACGGGGCTTCGCCGGGTGTCTTCCCTTACCCCGCCTGTATGCGTGCTTATTTGTTACAGAAATTTTCGTAGGCGGCGGCATCCATCAAGCCATCCAGCTCGGTGGGTGCACTCAGGCGTATCTTGCATATCCAGCCTGCCCCGAATGCCTCCTTGTTCACCGCGTCGGGTCCATCGCCCAACTGCTCGTTCACTTCTACGATCTCGCCGGAAACGGGTGTGTAGACATCCGACGCTGCCTTCACGGACTCAACGGCTCCGATCGCGTCACCTGCGGCAAAGGTGCTGCCGACCTCGGGGAGGTCCACGTACACCACATCTCCCAGCTCCGCTTGCGCAAAGTCGGTGATCCCGATGGTTACCACCCCATCGACGGCAGGGCTCACCCATTCATGCTCGGTGGAGTATCTGTAATTTTGGAGAATAGTACTCATGGTAAAAGTTGGGGTTGTAAGTTATTTTTTCAAGAAGGGCTTCTTAACAATTTGGGCGGGTACGGCTTTTCCCCGAACGATGACCTGCACGGGTGTCCCGATCTTCGCGTGGCTCGCCGGTACATACGCCATGGCAATGCCCACACCGAGCGTCGGCGAGAGCACTCCGCTGCACAGCTCCCCGAGCGGTGTCCCGTCCGGCAGCTGCACCTCATAGCCGTGTCTGGGGGGTGCCCCCTTGCCGGTGTATTCAATCGCGACGAGTGCCGTGGGGCGTCCCGTGGCTTTCTGCTCTCGCAGCACGTCCACCCCGATGAAGTCTTTGGTGAGGTCGCAGCACCACGAAAGCCCGGCTTCCAAAGGCGTCTTCTCCGGGGACAGGTCGGACCCGTTCAGCGAGTAGCACATCTCGAGGCGCAGACTATCCCGCGCCCCCAAGCCACAGGGCTTTGCGCCCCCTGCCACCACCGCATCAAACCATTTCTCCCCCTGTCCTGCCGCGCAAAACATCTCAAAACCGTTTTCTCCGGTGTACCCCGTGCGGCACACGAGGAGCTCATCACCCCCTACCGTCATTCTCTTGATTCCATTGTGCTCCGGCAGGGTCTTCCCCGGACACACCTTCGCGAACACTTCCCCGCACAGCGGTCCCTGAACCGCCAGCCCCACATAATCGGCACTCAAGTTCTCCAAATCTACCGCTGCGGGTTTATGGGCACTCAACCACGCAAAATCTTCGTCGATCATCGACGCGTTCACGACAATAAAGAAGTCCTCCGCCGCCAATCGATAGATGATCAAGTCATCTATCACCCCACCACGCTCATTGAGCATCATGGAATACTGCCCAAAGCCATCGGTCAGCTTGAGGAGATTGTTCGTGAACATGGTGTTCAGCCACGCCAAGCTCCCCTCCCCGTGCACCCGAAACTGTCCCATGTGGGATATATCAAACACCCCGCAGGCATGCCGCACACTGTGGTGCTCTTCCAAAATTCCGGTATACTGTACCGGCATCAACCACCCCGCAAAGGGGACCATCTTCGCACCGAGTGCTCTGTGTCTCTCGCACAACGGTGTCTTCTTGATTTCTTCGTCACTCACGCCCCCTATCGTACCCGCCTCTGCCCCCATTGTCAAGCTTGCTGCTTCTGCATGGCATTTTTTTTCATTTTTCGTCTTGACTTATCGGCGCATTATCGGTAAACTCCCCTCGTCCGCGCGAGCGGACGCTTCAGAATCGCGGGGTAGAGCAGCTCGGTAGCTCGTCAGGCTCATAACCTGGAGGTCGCAGGTTCAAATCCCGCCCCCGCAAGTGCCGCTTGGCATGACCATGTGCCCGCTTGGGATTCGTCCCCCGGCGGGCACATCTATTTTGGCTCACACCCAACCTCGTATTACTATTCTCCCCGCCGCTTCCGTACCGACTCACCCCCTCCTCCGCACCCGTCACTCCTCTGCTTTGCCACTTCGTACTTCCTGTTCGCTTCGTACGTGGCGTCCTCCCCAACCCCTGCTGTCGCCCTTCCACCCTACTCCCACACACACCGTCGCCGCACACATTCCCCGGTCTCTACCCCATACTTCCCGCCACAGCTTTGCCACTTCGTACTTCGTACTTCTGATTTATTCGGGGCAGTTGTGATTTTCTCGGGAAAGTTTTGGCTTTTTTCCTTGACTTCCGACCGGCTCGTGCTTAGAATGCACCTTGGGTAATCCCATATAGTATGAGCATCTCGCTGCTACCCCCCCCAATTTGTTATTAGCTCATTGTAAGCGCGTTACAACGTCGCTTATTCTTTCCCTGCTCGCGCAGGTAGCCCCGGCGGAGGGAATCCCTGCGAAACCGCAGCATGATGGGAAACTTTTCTTCTTCCCCTCACCCGTCCGAGGCAACTTTCTGCATACCGCCTCCACTCCGGTTCCTACCCGGGCTTCACACGCCCTACACACTAGGGGGCACCAAGGCTGCGGCGATGCCTCAGCTTGCCGCTCCCTGCCCACTTCCCTGTTCACCTATCTCCCTCCCATCGGGCGGGATGCATCAGCCGTATAAACTAATTTTTTGGGCACCATTTCCGTTCAGAATCATAACATCTACCGACCGTGAAAACAAAGAATAAAAAAAGAAAAGGTTTTGCCTTGGTGGCGACTCTCACATTGATGATGCTCCTAGGGCTCATTGCCGTGGGACTGCTCGCCGTCGCATCGAGTCAAAATCGCATCGCGGCGCAAACCATTCTGCAGGCGGAGGCTCGCCAGCAAGCTCTCATCGGGCTGGATGCCGCCATCTCCGACCTTCAGATGGAAGCAGGTCCCGATCAACGCGTGACCGCTTCCTCCGCTATCCTTTCCCAAAATCAATCCGACTCACAGCATCTTTTGGGCGTCTGGGACAGCTGGCAGGCTCCTCTCTACGGTACTCACAATGGAGCGGACATCCGGAGCACCTACACCGCCGGGCGCGCCTCCATGTTCCGCCGCTGGCTCATCTCCTGCAGCGACCTGCGTCGTCAACGCCAACTCAATGCCATCAATGACCTCGGCAAACAAAAACCCGGCTACCGCATCTGCATGGTCGGCGAAGGCACGCTGGGTCCCGATACCTCCAAGGAGGAGTACGTGTACGCCGATCTGATCTCCATGCCCTCCCCCGAGCGCAATGAAACCTGCTTTGCTTGGTGGGTCGGGGGCGAAAACCAAAAGGCGAATGTGGCTATTGCGGATCAGCCGCCTACGAATGATCCCATAGAAATCCTGCACCGCACATGGGATACTCCTGCCCCGGTCTTCCGCGATAGCAAAAATCTGGATTTCTTGCCGAAACAAATCCAAGAGCCGCAAAAGCTCGTGGACCTGAAGACCCTTCCGCTGGTCAATTCCGGGGGCGTCGACGTCGGTCAGCCTTACTTCTTCGATGCCACCACGTTCTCCTATTCCCTCATCACCAATCCTCGGGACGGTGGGCTGAAGCTGGACCTCAACCTGCTGCTCAACAAGGAAAACTTGGAAGATACACCGATGCGGTCGCGCACAAATCAGGACTGTCCCTTGGCGGAGGGCGAAGGCTTGCCCACCGGCACGGAAGCTTCCTTCCCCATCGGCTCTTGGCAGGCTCTGCATGCCTTCTACAACCTGTGGCCCGACGGCACCGCAGCAGAAGAAGACTTTACCTCCCCGCGCCTCGTCGGCGGCGTTTCCGAGGCGCATGCGCGCATGGGCGGTCATTTGGAGAGGGGCACTACCGAGAAGGGTGATGCGGTCACATTCTTCGATGAGAAGGCTCGCTTCAATGAAAATCAGTACTCCGGCTATGCCCGCACTCCGGTCCTGCTTTCTTTCTACGGAGCGTACGGAATGATTGTGTACGACCCATACAACCCGGACGGAAGGCGAGATGGTCAACATAGCTACGGTCATGCGTACGCCCCATTCTTTTTGTGGTGGAATCCCTACAATGTGCCTCTGCGCGTAGGTGCTAAGAAACTCTGGGCACACAGTCTGATTTATCGAACAAACTCTGTCTTGCTGTGGCAACCATCAAAAGATAATACAGTGTATTGGACACGCAGCTTGATGTTGCAGCCCGGTAATGCAAAAACCAACGTAGACACATTCGGCGCACCGGGTCAGGTAAATGGCTACGCCAATGATTGGGGAAATTACTTTGTTCATTCGCAAGATGACCAAAGTAGCGATATCGTCTTCGAACCCGGCGAAATTCTCATGTTTTCTATGGCGGAAGGCTTTAATAATATGGAGCGACTCATTTCGAGCAAGGGGCAGGATGGGCTGATGAGCTTTTCTCAACCCCAAAAAATTCCCTTTGTACAGGGAGACCAAGTGGGTATGCTACACAATTACTTCATATCTATGTATTCCGATGATGGGAATTCCGGGTCCGGCGAGCGTACATCTTACATTATGAAATTGGCACTGGAGACGAAGACCGGCTACAGTAGCTCCGGATATATTACAACGAAACTGGATCAGGATGCTCAATATGTGAGCGGGGGAGAGGTTTACGACACGATAGGGGATTATCTGGGACCCGGAGAGCGTGGTTTATTTGCCGTGACGCACGGTTTCAACGGAGTGGATGCTTCCCAAGCTGCCGGTCAGAATCCCACGGAAAGTCGTCTTACCGCGCGTCTCGATCGCTTTATCGGCGCAGAGGGCATTTCCCCGTATACCTTTAATCTCGGATGGTATGATTATGACACGACATCGATAGATGATGCGACCTTTGTGAGTGATATGCAGTGGGATATGAGCATGTACAAGGAGCCCTACTACTACGCGGCGGTGGGAATCGCTCCGAAGTCCTACAATCAATCTCTGAGAAATGCCCTCCCCGCTTTCAATGACAAAGATTACCGCACCAAAAACTGGGTGCATTCCAGCCCCGCCATGGGGGGCGGCACCCTCTACAAACCGGACGACCAGCAGCGGCAGTACCATCCCTTCCAGCTCTCTGCCGTGGAGGTGGACGCCAAGCGGGTGATGGATACGGTGAATTCAAAAAACGGCATCTACGGCATACAGAGTGTGGGAACGGGCGGTGGTGAGGCGGTGTCGTTCATTTCGGTGTTGGAGCTGCCCGTTCATCCGCCATTTTCCCTCGCCGGGTTTTCCGGTATGCGGCTCAAGCCGGGGTGGTACTATACGACCGACACAGGGCGAATGGGGACACTGGCAAACATGCGGCGCATGCAGTACCAAGCCGGTGTCCCGGGCGTCGGCATCGGCAACTCCTTTGCGGACCCCTGTCTGCCGTCGGACGGGGTTTACGCGTTCCACCAAACGAAAATTTCTTCCGACCTGAAGAGCAACGCTACCGTCTTTTCTGACTTTTACGACCACGGTTTCATCATCAATGATGCCCTCTGGGACCGCTGGTTCTGCTCCTCTGTTTCCGATATGCCCGGGGCGCGCGGTCGGGTGCAGGCGAGGGACACCTTGGACGCTTTCGTAAAAGGGGAACAAGCTCTCCCCGTCTCGCGCTACAAGCTCGCTCACTCCTCCGTCTCCCAAGACCAAGTCGTTTCGCAGATTATGAGCGGCGATGGCTGGAAACAAATAGCTCGCTACCTCATGGTGGAGGGCGGGTTCAATGTCAACTCGGTGTCGGAGGACGCGTGGGCTGCCGTGCTGCAAGGACTCGCAAAACGTGAACTCGTGAGCAACACGGATAACCACCTGCACACCGTGGAGCACCGGGGAGAGGATAACGTGCTCTTCCCTCGCTTCATGGTCTCCACGGCTGACCGCACGATGGACGGCAGCGGCAGCGGCTACAACATGCTCCTCGGCGCAGCCTTCCTGCGTCCCAGCATGAAAATGGCTACGGCTTGGGGCGATGTCCGCTCGCTCTCCCCCGACCAAATCCGCCAACTGGCGCGCGAAATGGTGAAGAAGGTGCGCGAACGCGGTCCCTTCCTGAATATGGCGGACTTCATCAATCGACGCTTAGACGGCGGTACGGATGCCGCACTGACGGGAGCATTGCAGGCTGCCATCGATGCCACAGATATTAACAGAGACCTCATGCGCGCCGACTTTATGGTGCACCCGCTCCCCGGTGACTTCTACAGCTTCCCCCGCGCGGAGGAGGGCTCGATGTACACGGCAGCCCCGGGCTATCTCATTCAGAGCGATGTGCTCATGTCGCTCGGCAATATACTCACCGTGCGGGATGACACCTTCACGGTGCGTGCCTACGGCTGCGTGCGCAATGCCCGTCACGCTATCTTGGCGCAGGCATGGTGCGAAGCCGTGGTGCAGAGAACCATCGAGTATGTCGACCCGACAAATTCACCGACAGACGGTGGCTACGACCCCGCCAACCAAGGGACATCCGGCGGAAATCAGTCCAAGCTCTCCGAAGTGAATCGCCTCATGGGTCGTAAGATGCGCGTCGTCTCCTTCAAATGGCTCGATAGCTGGGATATATAGAAGTACGAGGTACGAAGTACGAAGTAGCGGAGCCGGGGAGGAGTGTTTGTGTGGTGCTGTAGCTTGGCGCGGGTTGCGCACCCGTTGTTGAAAGTGTGGAACGGATTGGAAGTATGCTTCTCGAACTTACCATTCGTCTCTCACGTTGCTTCCCGACACACACACCTCTCCGACCACCTACGCCAAAACTCCGGAAAACGAAGCACCTCTCCGCTGCCTTTCACCGTCCTTCCGCCACAGCTTTGCCACTTCGTACTTCGAATTATCCTCGTACTTCCATCCCCTCCGTGTTTTCCTGCGCCAAAGTCCTCGCCTACCACGAAGCCTTTAATTTATTTGGGACAGGTGTGGGGGCAGATGGGTGCTTGCATTATTCACGGAAGCGGTTATAATACACGGCATGATGCGTGTTCGTGAGCTTGGGATGAAGAACTTTCGCGGCCTTCCGGAATGGAGTTGTGAATTCGAGAGCGGGGTCAATTTGTTTGCCGGTGCCAATGGGTCCGGTAAATCGACGGTGCTGGATGCCCTCAGTATCATGCTGTCGCACGCGCTCGCACGCCTCCGTCGTGAAGGAGCTCAGGGAACTCCCATCCGCGATGCCGACGTCCGCATCGGGTGTTCGGAGGCATGCCTGTCTCTTTCCTTTGTTGACGGCGAAAAGAGCATCGCGTACAAAGCGGTAGGCACGCGCAGCGGATATGCGAGGGAAAGCAAGAGCGACTTCGAGCAACTTAACGCGTGGGCGAGCGGCTTTCGTCAGGCACGGACTGCAGGTAGCCCTGTACACTATCCCATTCTGGCTCACTACAATGTGAACCGAGCTGTGGTGCAAATCCCGAGACGGGTGCGTCTCTCTCAGGTCGGGGAGCAACTCGGTGGCTACGAAGAAGCCTTGAGCGGCAGTGGTAACTTCCGCCGCTTTTTTGCTTGGTTCCGCGACCAAGAGGATTACGAGCGAGAAACCCGCGAGCATCTGGATTCCCGAGAGTACCGGGACCCGGCTCTGGAAGCTGTGCGTCAGGCAATCCGGACCCTGCTCCCGTCTTTTTCCCATATCCATGTGCGTCGTCGCCCCCACCAAGCAATGTGCGTTGAAAAAAACGGTTCTCTCCTAGATGTTGCCCAGCTTTCCGACGGCGAAAAATGTGCGCTCGCTCTCGTGGGTGATATTGCCTGCCGAATGAGCTGCCTCTGCGAAGGTCTGGGGCTCTCTACAGAGGAAATTTTGCGTACCCCCGGCGTGGTACTCATCGATGAGCTTGACCTCCACCTCCACCCAAAATGGCAACGTCTTGCCATCCGTCAGCTCCCGCTCGTCTTCCCCTCTGTGCAGTTCATCATGTCTACTCATTCGCCGCAGATGCTCGGCGAAGTTTCCCCTGAACGCGTCTTCCTCCTCCCGCCTCGCGCAAATTACCCCCTACACCCGTCTCATACCCTCGGTCTCTCCAGCAGCGAGGTGCTCAAATTCAACATGGATGAAACTGAAGAACGCGATGCCATGACCGCTGACATTGAACGTCGTTCCCTCGACGCCATCGGAAGAGGTGACTTGTCAGCTGTTGAAGCTCAACTCGAAAGGTTGAAGTCCCGCGTGCCGGATTATCAGAATCTTCCCCTCTATATTTCCTTGCTTTCTGAGCTCGAGTTCCTGAAGTTAAACTGACATGCTTAACATCGTCAAAGAGCAAGCAACTCCGCTGTTGATTGACTACATAAGTCATCCGGATGCCGATTGGGAGGGTCCGAACACGGGTAAGTATTCTTTCTCCCAAGTGAAAGCTGAGATCCGATCTTCCCTCTTCCGCGAGCAACGCGGTCTGTGCGCCTACTGCATGTGCCGTATTAACAGTGACTCCTCGAGCATTATCGAGCATTTCTTCCCCCGCAGTGAATGTGTCGGCGCAAAGGCATACTTAAGGCTGGATTACAGTAACTTGCTCCTCTGCTGCAACAGCAAGCAAAAACTCAATTCGGATCATTCTTCTCTCTCGTGCGACCGCAGCAAGGCAGATACTGTACTTCGCCATGTTCCCAACCCTGCATCCGGTGTCGATGTGCAGTCTCTCATCTCCTACGAACCTGACGGCACCCTTGTTCCACCCCCCGCTTGGGAAGCCGAGATCAATGGGGTGCTCAATCTCAATAACCCTCTCCTAAAGCACGACCGAAAAGTTGTCCGTGCCCAATTCATCAAGCATTACATCAACAGATGGAATCACCGCCCCTTCCGGGAAATGTACAATGTCCTCTCCTCGCAAAATCCGGCACCCCCTTTTCTCGGGATCATCTTGTTTGTATTGAAAAAGAAGATGCAGCAAGGGGAGCACTCCTAGCGAAGTCTGCTCCCCTGCCCTCTTCCGTCCCAAAAATTCATTGAAAATCGCCGCAATACCGGTTTCTATTCGGCTTTCACGCGCTCCGCACACCGAGGAGAGCACCAACCTCACGGTTGCACGAATTGACTCCCCACACATCGTTTCGGTCTTGCCTCCTCTCAACGCATCCGCGCAACTCCGGTGCGCCTAGCTTCTTCACCTCGTACTTGATTCTCCCCGTGTCTTCCCGTCTCACGGTCATCGCCCACCACGAAGCGCGTCTTGACATGCGCTTGACAAATTCAGCGGAAGTAGTATGATGGCGGGGAGATGCTGCTTGAGATAAAACAATACGGGGATCGGATACTGAGGGAAGTATGTGCGAAGGTCGAAAAGGTTGAATTAGAGCATAATACCTTAGCGATGAACATGCTCGAGACGATGTATGCCGCTCGGGGAATAGGCTTGGCGGCTCCCCAAGTGGGGATTGCCATGCGTCTTGTGGTCATCGACATCCCGGAAGCAGAAGAAGGCGACCCCTCTGCCGAGAAAATAACCGTGAACGGAGAAGAGCGAGAGATGCGCAGCATCATGCCGCTCGCCTTTGTGAACCCGGAGCTGGAACCATACGGCAAGCCGGAGATGGACACGGAGGGGTGCCTCAGCGTACGCGATATCCGCTCTCAGGTAACGAGACCGGCGCGTGTTCGTGCCAAGTTGCAGCTACTGAACGGTCAGATGATGGAGCTGGAATGCGGCGGGCTTCTGGCACGCTGTCTTCAGCATGAGTGCGACCATCTGGAAGGCATCCTCTTCACCGATCGTGTCTCCAGTGCTGCCAAGGTGACCCTAGCGAAGAAGCTCAAACGCATCCTCAGCTAATTGCACCCACACCCGTCCCAATAAACTTCTCGAAAGACGCCGCCATACTAATCCCCATGCGGGTTACAGATGCGCTGTGTACCAATGGAGCTTCAACATCACGGACGCATAGATTTAGTTCCCACTCGTCATTTTGGCTTTGCCTCCCCCCCCCATGCCTGCGCGACTCCGTTGCGCCTAACTTGTTCACTTCGTACTTCCGCTCCCCCGTGTCCTCCTGCCTCAAGGTCATCGCCCACCACCAAGCCTTTAATTCATTTGGAACAGATGTGGTTCGGGGCAATCACTGCAGCTCGTAAAAAAATTTTTATGCAAGACGAAGTTTTTGCTTGCCATGAGCGGTTTCTCTTGGCAAAATAAGCGGCGAAGCAGCGATATGAAATTTCTCTCCTCCATCCGTTATAGTGTTTTGGCTTGTGGGATCATTGCCGCGTCGGTGATGGTGACCTCGTGCAGAATGTCCATCGAGCCGTTACGAGCGTCTGAGCGACTCAAGGAAAGTCCACAGGTTTCCGTCTTCACACACAATAGCAAGCACTTTGCCAACAACAGAGATTGCTATGAAGTCGGACCGCTCCCGGACCGGGCTCGCCGCGCACTCATTACGTGGTTGCACGACTCTGTAGTCAAGGAGATGTCCTACGTGAATCCCCAGTATTACGTGACCACCTACAATGCTCGCAGCAATGGGGAGCTGAGTGGGGAGGTGGTGTGGGGCATTCTCTCGGACGGCAAAGGAAACATGACCGGCGTGCTCGTACCTACCGACAAGCGGGTTCCCGCGTGGGACTTGCCGTCCGTCGGTTCTCACAAGGTGTACGTGTGTGAGACCTCGGAGAGGAAGGTACTCAGCGATGCCATCATGGAAGCACTCGCAGGAGCCAATTACGATACGAAGCGCATAGAGTTCCTGAAGGCTACCGGATTGGATGATCCGGAATACCTCATATCCAAGCCCCGCAGTCAGGAAGAGCAGAATAAGGGCAAGGCGGAAGAAAAGGGTGGACAGAAGGGGCAGACCGGGGAGGGGTCCAAGACGGCGGATGATGTTCAGCCCGGCGGACCTTCTGACTCTGCCAAGACGTCTGAGTCCGATACGTCCTCCGACGACGAGGAAACTTCATCTTCGAAAAAGGAAGAGGGAACGTCCTCGAGCGAAACGGAAGATACTTCCGACGACAGCTCCGGTGACGACACCGACACCGGGAGCGAAGAGGACTCGGGAGATGGCGAGGAGAGTTCCGGGGAGGAGGAATAAGAGGACGGAGAGTTGTTGGGGGCGGCGCACCACCGGATGTGCCTCGTGCTGACGCTTCGCGTTGGGTGGGGTAGAGTCTGCTTTTGAGTTTGTCCTGCTTTGTCATGAAAAGTTCTCTCATTGCGCGTCAGCAGTTCTGGCACTTTGTCTTTTGGACACTCGCCCTGCTCGCTTCTATTCCCCTCCTTTGGCCGCGCATACTTCCACGACCTTGGCGAGCGGCTGCACCGCATGTTTGCGGTTATTTGATTGCCGCTGCTGTCCTGCTTTCCTTCATCGTATTGTGTGTATGTTGCGTTCGCATGCTCGCACGTCTTCACAATTTACGTACCTTGGGGCAAATTGTCATGTGTGGGTTGCAGTGGCTCATTGCGTGTGGTTTGTTTGCCGTGCTCGCCTACGTGGCAGACGTCGACCCGCCTAAGGAAGAAATATTGTCGGATCGGAAAGCACCGACTCCCATTGCCCGTGTCGAACAGCCCCCCCCTATTCCTGCCGATGTCCTATACGGACCCCATGCTCTCGTTATCCCTATAGACGTCCCTGACCATGTCGATGATTCTGATACTTCCGCTCTCCACGTACCCTCTCATCTCCTCGCACTGGAAGAGAAGCACCCTGACCTTTTAGACGCCTATATTACAAAGTCACCCCGCTGGACCAACTCCAAGGACGATCTCGTCTTTTTCAGCCAACCTTGGCACGTCGTGATGCCCGTGAAGGGGAGCAGAGTTTCAGTTCACGCAGCTTTCATTTCAATTTCTGTCGGTCAACAGGTACCTTCTGAATATAAAATTGTGAAGGCAGGAGTCCCCTACTTCTCCTCTGATCAGGAACACGGGCAGCAACTGCCCGACCTCGCGCTCGAGCTGGGGGGAGCGCACTATTTATTGCTCGCTTGGCGTGGACCGGCAGACCCCGGTCGGGCTCTGAGTGCCATCAATGCTGCAATACAAGAGGTCGATAAGATGGTTGAACCGCTTGCGGAATCTCCTACACAAGGCACACTGGAAGCACTGTGCTCCGGTGACCTCGGGACTGAGTCGATTGAAGAAAGGGAACCGACCATACTCGTATCCGAACCATACGCCTACTCCGGTTTTTACCAAGCACAAATCCTTGCTAATCCCGGTCGTGCCGGTGACCTTATCGTGGAAGTGGAGGATTCTGAAACTCATGAAACCCTCCTCCACTTCGAATTTCTCGCACGCTTCTCTCACCCCCCCAACGAACTTTTTCGCTACGACATCCCCGGCGATCTCTCCCCTTCCCGGCGAAAAACTCTCATTTCCAAAGGGGTGATTCCGGATAACAATGCTCCGCTCTTTATCATCCGCCGCACCCCGGCTCACCGCACCTCTCCACCGGTCAAACTCGCCAACGCGACCGGTTCCGCACCCGCAACCGATGGGTCAGTTTCCAAGCCCGAGTCTCCTTCTGCATCCGGAGAAGATGATACACCCGGTCCCCACCCCTTCGATGTTTCATTCAAACTCTTTTTCCGTCCGGCAGGTCACAAAAGGCTTGAACCCGTCACATCTCAAGCTTTCCGTGTCATCTCTCCTCCGAACCAATCCGCGCCGCAAACCTAGCACCGTAACCCGGTGTTCGCCCCCTTCTCCGCACTACCGTGTGTAGAAAAGTCAGAGGACACTACATCTGTCCCAAGAAAAATACGAGCTTCGTGGTGGGCGATGACTTTGCGGCAGGAACACACGGGGGAATGGAAGTACGAAGTGAAGGAGTTAGGCGCAACGGAGTTGCGCAGGAGAGTTGGAGGGAGGTCAAGTCGGAACGGCGTGTGAGAACTAAATCCATGCACCCCTGAAGTTGAAGTCCCCTTGGTGCGCAGAACGTCTGTAACCCGCATGGGGATTAGCATGGCGGCGTTTCTCGAAAATTTTTATTGGGACAGGTGTGGAACTGATTTAGAGGTGTATAATTAGGGCTTGTCACGGATGGTATCCGGGTGTACAATACTCGCCGTTGTTGCGCCGCTGTGGCGGAATGGTAGACGCAGGAGACTTAAAATCTCCCGACCTTCGGGTCATACGGGTTCGACTCCCGTCGGCGGTACGCGCTGTGCGATTTCTTCTCCATGCTCAGATCTTTTTATGGGGTATTTGCACTCTTTTTACCGACTTTAGAAGTGGTTTGCTTTTTCACTCCACAGATTATACGAAGAGCTGAATTTCGTTGCGATCGGAGAGAGACCCTATAACTTTTTTTCGAGCGGGGAAGGATCGGGGAGGAGGTCTCGGTAGATACCCGGAGAGGAATCCGGAATGGGTGTAGCCCCGGCAACCTTGCGGTAAAAGTCAGCGGGACCGACACCGCCGATAATGGCGTAGGCATAGCCCAAAGCGCACATTTCACGGAGAGCGGTGAGGAGGAGAAGAGACCCGACACCGGAGCCACGCGCCTCCGGGGCAACTCCCATGGGACCGACAAAACCGCGCATGGTGGCATCCACACAGACAAAGCCGACGATAGACGAATCGCGCGTGGCAATGAAACAGCCCGGGGGTTGGTGACATACGGCAACGGTGGCTTCACTCACCCATTTGGGAGAGAAGTACTTGCCCACCCAGTGCTGCAAAGTGAGTAATTCGTAGGGCATGCAGCGACGGACGAGCACCCCTGCCTGCTGCGTGCGGTCGACAAAGGACTGCGTGGGCGGCAGACAAAAAAGGCGAACCAGCATGTCTTGCATGATCAGAAAGACGGCAGAGGTGCCGAGCGCAGAGCTCGATGACTACTTACTCGCGGTCGGATTGGCACCGAGAGAGGGGTTGAAGTACAGATCGGCAGCTCTCGAGATAGAATCATCTTTCAGGTCCGGGGCGTACACCTTGCGCAGGAGGAACGCAAGAGCGACTGCATCGCGAAAATTATATGGGGCAGCATCCCATGTCTTTTTATCAAATTTACCGGCTTTGGCAGCAAAGTCCTTTACTCCCGGCATGGCCCACAAGATGCGGAATGCGCGATGCATAGCGTCGACGGGAATTTCCATGTAGCGACCATGAGCTGCGGCTGCAACCTCACAATAGGTATCAACTGCTCTGTTGGCGAGCTCAACGTTCTCGGCACTGATCCCCTGCCGGAGCTCATCCGCCGAAATTTTGCTGGCTAGGGCACGCGCGAGAGCGTACTTCAGCCATGAGTAAACTTCCGAAGATGTCTTATCCGGGTTGACTGCGGCACCTAGGGCAGCTTCAGCTTCTTTTTGACGCTCATCAGCTGTGGCGGGATCATCGCTCACCTTGCTGAGTACACCCGCAGCAGAGAGCTTCTCTCGTCCATCAGCATCCAACAACGTGCGCGAGGGAAAGCCATCTACCGCTTCGCCCAACGCCTTCCAGTCCATGGCGCGAGCACAACAACTGATCTCAATAAACCCGGCAAATACAGCGGGGTTCCCCGGCAGACCGGCAAAAGCAGCATACTTCGCGCGAACTTTGGCAAGTTGACGCCTAGCGTTTAGGTCATCGGAGGAGTAGTCCTTGAGAGCTGCGGCGAGATCCGAAGGAGTTTCAATGAAGAAGAGTTCGAAGTCCTTCACTTTATAGGATGTCGGAACATCCTCGCCGGGTTCCATACGAAGGAACGCCCCTTTAGAAACTTCCGCCGGTGCCAAAATAGCCCAACGCTGAGGCTTGGACTTCGGAGACTTCTGCACCTGCGCCGTCAATTGAACTGCGGGCTGCTGAGCCGTCACTGCGGGGAGTGAGACCAGCATACCGCAAAGTAGCATCATTAAATTTTTCGTTTTCATACTCGAATGTGCCTGTGTTTTCTGATTACTTGCTCAGCTTGGAACGAAAATCGTTGTTTGCTTTTTCTTCCCGTTGTACGGTCGCATCTTTCCCGTATGTATCCACCAAGACAACCACCTCGTTGAAGAGGTCGCGCTCTGCAGATGTCATCTTCTGTTCAATCTTAGCTCGGCGAATCTTTTGCACATAATCGCGCCCCGTATTCCAAGCGAGCCAGTGGTCGGACGGAGAAAACTTTGTCAGACGGTCTCCCTTAGAAGGAGCATTACGCTTCCAATACTGAAGCATAAGTTCCTTGACAGCAGGGGCAGACATGGAGATATTGCCAAAATTATGAGCGTAGATATTCACATAAGTCTGGATACCCTCCTGAACCTGACCGGATTCGCAGTATGCCTGCGCCAGCTTGAGTTGCATTTCGGAACGCTGCTTCTGGGTACCACCGCCACGAATATTCATGAACTTATGCGCACTTTCAACAGCGTCTCCATATTTCCCCACATTCATATTCAGGTCAGTCAACCCTATGAGAGCCGGTCCTGCCACATCGGGGTTCTGCACACCGGCGAGCTGTGTATAAAGCTTGAGAGCTTCATCCTGTTTCCCCTTATCATCCGAAAGTGAAAGGGCTTGAGCCTTACCGAGCGAGGCCTCATTCTGCTGGTCCTTGCCGCGCGACAAAACTTCTTCGAAATACGTGAGGGCCGTAGCAAGCGACTGCTTACGTTCCTCACTACCTGCCGGGAACCTATTGGAATTCTCCAATTCGTACTGCCCCATCTTGACGCAAATATAATTGGTCAAGTCCTCCGGCTTAAACGCATCCCGCATCTCGCGGATAAGACGGGTACGATCGCGCTCCAATGCGACCGCTTCCTCAGCCTTCCCTGCACGTTTTGCCGCAACAGCCGCCTCGGTCATCGAGTTGAGCAGTGCCATACGCAAGATGGCATTCGTGTACTTATCGTCCTTTTCAACACCCGGGAAGTTGGTGAGATAATTCACCTTTTCTTCAAGGGACAGTTCTTTGTTGTGAAGCTGTTTCTCCCCATTCACATAATCTTCCACAAAGGTATTGATACTAGCCTCCAGCTCAGGATTTTGCTTATTGTTTCTGAAAGCGTAGGTAGCCTCGCGCCCTATGACATCCTGCGCACGCTTCAGGCAAACTTCGTACGCCTCCTTATTTTTTGCCTCCAGCACACGCCCGAGCTGCAGAATAGCCATTTGGAGGGCAAAATCATCACCTTCGGCATCCACATCCTTCCAGAATGTATCAAAGTAGCCCTCGATACGTGCCTGTTTTCCGGCTTCATCTTCCCCTTCACGCGGGTCATACTCCGGGGAAAAGGAAGCGAGCCAGAAAAGAGCATTGGAAGCAACTGACTTGCCCTTCCCGTCCGGCAATTTAAGAGCGGCAGGCACAGCTTCTTCGAGATAGATGAGACCTTGAGGCTTCTCGGCATCATCATCTCCATTGATGAGGATACTACCGGCAAGCAAACGGGAAGTGGGATACAACTCGTGCTCTTTCCAATTCTTGGCAATGACTTCGCAATAATCTCTCGCTTTCTTCAGATCGGCACGTTCTGCGTTCTCGTCCCCGTGACCACGACGCTTGAGGAGAGTGGTGATGGCGTCAAAGTAGATGTTGGGAGCCACGTTATTCTTCTCAAGATTTACGGAGGAATACTTTTCTCGGAACTCATCACCAATCTTTATGGCTTCATCGTATTTCTTCGGATCCTCGGCACCGAGCTCCTTGTAAGCATCCATCATGAAGAAAAGCATCTGCGGCTCATAATTGTTGACCTGCTCCTCATTGAGACCACCCTCCTTCTTCTGTAACAAGCCCGACTTGCGCAGTTTCTCTCCCTCCCTCGTGACATCCCCAAAGCGATGGAGATTGTAGTAAGCGGCAATTTTGGAAAAGCACGCCGCTACGTAGGTCAATGGGTCGCTCTTCTCGTTCACTGCAGCGAGTACTTCGTCGGCGGCGGGCAGTACCTTATCCCACTGCTGCTCCTTAGTGAAACGAGTCATTTTGTTGATGGCAACAACATTCTTGTTGCCATCTCCGACATTTTCCGGGTTCACCTTCGTCTCATACTCCAAAGCGACCTTATCATCTCCCGTAGCCCTGCAGAATTGCGAATACTGCAAATAATTGATATCGCGGAGCTCCCGCGTTTTTTCACCATTTTTTTGAGTGAGCTTCGGGTAGCGATCAATGAGCACCTTATACCCGGCTTTCGCCAAGCGGTTGGAACCCATTTTAGCCATGGCACCCGCCATCTGTAGCATCCCGAACGCCTCTAACTCTGTGTGGTCGTTCACAATCTTTGCCAACTTTTCCCCCAAATCCCTATTGATGGGACCGGAATACACGAGCCCCATACTGCGATCACGCACATTACTGTGGTCTTTGAGCAGTTTGTACACTGCCTCTGTCGCAAGCTGAACCTCTGCCGTATCCGGCATGATACCTAGGAGCAAATTGGCTGCCTCGGCTGCCTTCGCAGCTTGGTCCAAATTACCTTTTGCCAAGGCTTCATTCATCACCTTGATGGTCTCAATGCCGTAGTTATACAAAATGCCCACGTAGGGAGCCAAACGATGTGGGGCAACATGGAAATTCCCGGGATTGGCCTGTATCATCTTGGAAACCCAACCGATGTAGCCCGGGTCCTTTTTCGCCACGGTCATTACCGTATTGAGCCCATTCATCACCATGTCGTCCGGCAGCAAGGACTTTGTTTGCCCCATCTTCGTCATATACTCCCCCGCTTTTTCAAAGTCCGGCTTCTCCTGCAAGAGGTACGCTTGGAGCAGGAGCAGGTAGGTTCTGGAATCCAACTTCTCCTGTTTTTCCTTTTTGCTGACTTTGCCCGCTTCATACCGTTTGAGGTAGGCTTCAAGCAAAGGGATGCACTTCGTGTATGCTGCTTGGTCACCGGGTTTGTCCTTCGTCCCGGCAGCCTGCTTGTAGCGCACGTAACCCTGCTGGAAGAGTGCCATTGTGAGCAAGGGCAGGTATCCATCCTCCTGACCGGGTAGTGCCTTAGAATGCTCGATCATTGTGTTGTCCCTGAACGTAGCATTCGTGGCGAGGTCGTTGTATACCTCGCATGCCTTATCGTACTCTCCCATGTCTGCAAGGATGCTGGCTTTTTGCCATAAGAAAAACGGCGTATAATGAGCAAATTGCTTGCCCACGCGATTCTGAGGATTCCCATACACGTTGAGCACACTTTCGACCTGCTTCAGTGCATCTGCCGGTTTGTTCTCGCTACGCAGCCGCTGCACTACCTTGAATATAGCGGCAGGATCCTGTGCCTGAACTGTAAATGGGGCACCCAACAGCGTCAGTGCTAAAATCGCAGAAATGGAGGTACGTACTTTCATGATCAGAATAGCTTGATAAGTAACAAATAAAAAGTGGACAAGGGGGGAAAAGAGGTGGAGGGACAAACGTCGCCGGGGCTTCCGTTAGCCGGCATCCGGGTCGGCTGTACTAATGCCGACGGAGTGAATACCCACCGTAGCGAGGGCGGCCATCACATCGACGATCCGCTGGTGCGGGGCAGTAGGAGCTCCGGTAAGCATGACAATGGGCTCTGCTTGGACGGACTCCGCCAAGTCTTTTTGCACTTTCAACTGCTCTACGAGTTGGTCCAGCTGCCGCTGCTCGCGATACCCCGGTTTTCCGGGTTCGAGCGACTCATCGTAAGCATCCCCCACATTCATATCGCCGTTGAGCGTGATACTGCCATCTGCTTTCACGAATATCTTCGATGGATCAACCGGTGGTTTTTTTGCAGAGGCGGTAGTCTCAGATGCCGGGATGGAAATATCGAGCTTCTTCTCACTGACCAGAGAGGTGGCCACCAAGAAGTAAATAAGCAGAAGGAAACAGCAATCAATCATGGAGGAGATATTCATCTCCGGGTCTTCCTGCTCCTCCGTTTGAATTTGTTTATGTCTGGCCATGGTTCAAAATAATCAGGGTTCATTTGGCGGGCAAAGTACCGAAGACCATATTGGTGACACCTGCAGCGGCCGCACAACGAATAGCCGTACTGGAACGTTCCCAAGGGGCGGCGAGGTCACCGCGCACGTAGAGTCGTATCTTGGCTTCCGCCACCCCCCTCCCCACCAATATCTCCTTTTGCTTCTTGATAAAGTCGGTGAGTTCCTGCACCTGACCGGAATTGTAACCGATCGTTCTCCCGGTGCTGTCGGCAACTCCCCAGAGAGAGTTGGGAGCGTATGCCTTGCTGTATTTCTCGAGTGCCTTGGGTGACATCTTCTCGGCATCGGCAAACACGTTGACCACAATACACCCATTGGCATCCTTGAGCTCCGAGCATGAAACAGCACTGGGCATCTTGACGCTCGGGTCCTTCGCCACCGTAATCTGCGTGGCATTCACCACGAAGAAAATCAGCAGCAGGAAGCAGCAGTCGATCATCGGTGAGAGGTTCACGTCCCCCTTCACCTCATCATTTCCCCTTGCGCTTTTCTTTGCCATAACGAACTGTGTATATGAAGGATTCGAACACTCACGCCCCCGCGCAGAACCGTCGGCAACCCACTGTCAGAACCACCGAACCACCGCGTAGAAGGAGCGTGCGAAAGAAAAGATCATGCCTGCCCCTCTGCCGCTTCTTCCTCACCGCCGGCAAGACCCTCCGGGATGCGGGCGAGCTGGGCTTCAGCATTGATGACATTGATGGAGGTATTGACCATTTCTTCGATCGTATTCACACAATCTGCTTCCAATGCTTGAGCATGCTTTTTGAGGAAGAAGAAGGCGGGGATAGCAATGATGGAAACGATCAGCCCCCAGAAAGTGGTGAGAAGTGCCACAGAGATGGAACTTGCGAGCTGAGTGGGATCAGCCTGTCCGGACTCTGCCAAGATTGCGAATGCTCCCACCATACCTTGCACCGTACCGAACAGCCCGATAGACGGAGCCAGCGAACCGATCAAGGCCAATATGTCCACGTACTTCATCGTCTGCGGTCGCTCATTTGCGGTGAAGTCGGCGATGGCATCCTCAATGCCGTCTTTGCCCAAGTCCTCCGGTCGATTAGCATCGATATTCGGCAGAGCGTAAGCCACGAGACGTCCCAAGAACGTGGGGCTGGTGGTGGCGAGTTGGATAGCAGATTGGACGCGGCACTCCGACATGAGAGCCAGCATCTGAGAACGGAGTTCCTCCGGACAGAATTTCTCCTTGGTGAGTGCCATCATACAGAACACCAGCAGGAAAATTGTCGCCGCAAGCAGCACCACGAGAGGAATCATTGTCCATCCTCCATCGATCACCCACTTTTGCAGGGCAGATTTCTGAGTGACGGCAGCTCCTCCCCCTTCCGCTTCTTGAGCGAACACAACGGGCAACATAAACATAGCAGCCATCCCCATCGAGAAGGCGCGTAGACCAATGCGTGTGATTATCGTTTTCATGGCAGTAAAACTCATGCTGTGCAGAATTGACGGAACTTCTTTTACCCGATTTCTCCCGGGATTGCAAGAAAGAATTGCGTCCCGACGCAATTTTTTTTAGTCTCGTCACATTTTCGCATGGTGTTTCATCGCACAATGCCCGCAGTCTACCCTACGCGCGACCCAAATTTTTCACGAAACAGCTGCGCATTGTGTCACACCTGTCTCAAGAAACTTTCCGATAATCGCCGCAACGCCAATTGTGCGTGCGAATCCCGTGCTTTTACTTGAACAAAACCCCGCACGGGTGTATAACGGGCGCATGGATACGAAGATACGCACCCGTTTCGCGCCGTCGCCGACGGGTTATCTACACATCGGGGGAGTTCGCACGGCTCTCTTCAACTATCTCTTCACCCGCAAAATGGGCGGTACTTTTGTGCTGCGCATCGAGGACACCGACCGAGAACGCCACGTGGAAGATGCCATGCAAGCCATCTTCAGCGGCATGCACTGGTTGGGACTCGACTGGGACGAGGGAGAGGGCGTCGGCGGTCCCTTTGAACCCTATTACCAGAGCCAACGCGGCGAAATTTACGACAGATATTTTCAGCGTTTGGTGGGTAGCGGGCGCGTGTATGAGAGTCCTGCTCCCAACAAACGCGACAAAGAGGGCAACGAGATTCCGGGCACGAGCGAAGGCACGGTGTGGCGTTTTCGCTTTCGGCGCGATGGGGTAATGACCCTGCACGATGCGGTTTGCGGCGACATCAGCGTGGATTACACGAACGAGCAGAACACGCCGGATATGGTATTGAAGCGTACGGACGGTTCTTATATTTTCCACTTGGTCAATGTCGTGGATGACATCGAGATGAAGATAACGCACGTGATTCGCGGGGAGGACCACATCATGAATACGTTCAAGCACCTCCAGCTCTTTGAGGCATTCGGTGCACAGCCGCCCGTGTATGCCCACATCCCCCTCATTAGGAATGCGGATGGCTCCAAGATGAGCAAGCGCGATGTAGGTGCACAGCTCGGCTCTTACCCGGAGGAGGGTTTCCTGCCCGAGGCGGTCGTCAACTTTATTGCCTTGCTCGGCTGGAACCCCAAAACGGAACAGGAAATTTTCACGGTGCAGCAGCTTATTGAGCTCTTCTCCCTCGAGCATGTGAACCGCGCAGCCGCCAAGTTTGACATCACCAAGTGCAAGTGGATGAATCAGCAGCATATTCTGCGACTCTCCCCGGAGACGTTCGTGGAAAGGTCGCTCCCGTTCTGTGCCAAGGTCGGTTTGGTCGATACTCCGCAGCTCCGCACGGCCATCGCCGGTGCGCAAGCAAAGGTTCAGCTTCTCAGTGAAGTACCCCACTGGGTGAGCTGGGTGCAGCAGCTCGTGTACGATTCCGCTTCGATGGAAGCTCTCCAGAGCAATGCCCGCGAGATGCTTTCCCTGCTGGCAGACGCGTTCCGTGCGCTGCCCGAATGGACTCCGCAAGCTGCATTCGCCCTCATCAAACCCCTCTGCAAGGAGCACGGCGTAAAGGTCGGTGCCGGTATGTACCCCCTCCGCGTCGCTCTCACCGGCAATCATGTCGGTCCGGGGATGGACTGCATCCTCGCCGCCCTCGGCAAAGACGAATGTTTGCGCCGGATGAGCGTTTTTCCATGCTGACCCCATCGAGTTGTGCGCACGCCGGACTTTGATTACCCCCTGCCCCCGGAGTTGATTGCTGACCACCCCCTGCCGGAGCGCACCGCTTCGCGCATGATGGTCGTTCACCGCGATTCCGGTCTCATCGAACACCGCGTTTTTCGCGACCTCCCCGACTTCATCTCACCGGGTGACCTCCTCGTGCTCAATGATACGAAGGTGGTGCCCGCCCGGTTCTTCTCCGACGACGGCAGCATCGAACTCGTGCGCGTCGGCATGCCCGGCGAGTCGGTCTGGAAATGTCTCGTTCGCCCGGGGCGTAAGATGAAAGTCGGTCGCACGGTGCGTATCGGTGCCTCTGTCGGTACAGTCATCCGAATCGATGAGGAAGGTTACCGCTTCATCCGCTGGGACGCACCCGTGGATGACGACAAGTACGGACGCCTCGCTCTCCCGCACTACATGAAGCGGGAAACGGACCCCACTGACCGCGAACGGTATCAAACAGTCTATGCCGTTCACGAGGGAGCTATTGCCGCCCCCACCGCCGGGCTCCATTTCTCCCGCGAATTGCTCGCTTCTCTTCCTCACCGTTTCCTCACTCTTCACGTCGGGGTAGGTACCTTTCGCCCGGTCAAGGTCGAGCGCGTGGAAGAGCACCACATGCACACCGAATCCTTCGATCTTCCGCCGGACACCGCCGACGCCGTCAACTCTGCCAAGCGTGTTTTCGCCGTGGGCACCACCACTGTCCGAGTCTTGGAAACACAGGCGGCTCGTTACGGACTCCCCCTGCGTCCCGGCTCCGGTGAAACCGATATCTTCATCTACCCGGGCTTTCATTATCAGGTCACGGATGCCCTCCTCACCAACTTCCACCTCCCGCAAAGTACCCTCATCATGCTCGTCTGTGCGTTCGCTTCCCGCCCCCTCATCATGGAAGCTTACCGCCAAGCCGTTGCCGAACGCTACCGCTTCTTCTCCTACGGCGACTGCATGCTCATCCTGTGACTCCGGCGCGGTCGAGGCATGCCCCTCTCGTCCTACTCACCGAGCGGCAGCGTGAGCCGGAAGGTCGTGCCTTGTGGGGAAGAGCGTTCGAGAGAGAGTTCGCCGCCGATGGAGCGGGCGAGGTCGCGCGATAGAGCCAAGCCCAAGCCAATGCCGGGCTTTCGCGAATGCTCTGCTTTTGGGGTGTGAGAGAAGGGGCGGAAGAGCGAACGCCGCATTTCCGGCGGGATACCCGGTCCATTGTCGGTGATACGCAGGGCGACCGCCCGGTGCGTCTGCAGGGCGTGCAGTGTCATGACCGCGTGGTCGGACGCGGCGTACTTGATGGCATTGTCGGCGAGGTTGAGCAGAATTTGCTCGACCGAGATGAGGTCGGTGCGCAGCCGCAGAAGCCCGACCCGCGTGTCGATCGTGATATTGACCGTCCACCCCGCGCGCCTCAAATGCTCGGCAATCTTTTCGAGCAGAGCCGTCAGTAATTCCGCGCAGCTGCCGACATCTTGCCGCTCTCTCAACTTACCCCGAGTGAGGCGGGCGTAAGAAAGCACATTTTCCACGAGATGGGAAAGCCGCAAACTCTCGCGCCGGAGTGTCTTGTGGTACTCATCCGCCTTTTCCGGTGGCAAGGTTGGGTCGCAGAGCAGGTCCGTGTACAGCTGAAAACTGGTGAGAGGCGTGCGCAGCTCATGCGTGACAGCGGACACAAAGAGCGAACGCCGACGCTCCATCCGCGTGTAAAATGCGAGTAACGCAAAGACGATCAGCACGGTGAGGATGGAAAAGAGCCATGCCGAGATGACGGGTCCACGCATCGCTTGCTCTCGCTCCCGCGTATCGGGCAACTGCACCCCCTCCCCTGCCCTCAGCACCATAGGCAGGGGGGACAGGTTGGCAGCCTCACCGGGGCGTACAAAACTGATGTCCGGTTTAATCAGCCCGGGCTCCGTCAGCGGCAGCAAGTGGGCAGTAAATACGGCGGGATCAATGACAAAGCCCTCCGCCGCAGCCCCGTGGCTCGTGGGTACCGAGCGCATGCATACGAGCGTGTCACCGTAGTTCCAGCAAAAAAACGGACCGGGTTTTCCGGTGAGTCGCATCGGCTTGTCTAGGTCTGTCTCTGTCACCTCGTATACGCCGAAAACGGGGAGCTGCGTGCGCGGATCGTACGCCGTCTTTTCGTTGGGGTCGTAGGGCAATGCCGAGGGATTGTACGCTTTGCGGCGTATGGTGTTCGTGATAGCCGGGGCGGAGGCGAGTCGCTCGGCGAACTCCTCATCGCCTGCGGGAGCTTGTATCGTCGCGGGGGTAAGCAAGAAAAATCCGCGATTGAAGTCGGCTTTACCCGCCGGTGGCATGGGGTAATTCACCTTCCCGATGGGCGGGGTGTTTCCGAGTTTTGCCTGCTCAGCGTGCAGCAATGCCTGCACCTCGGTGAGCACTCGCGGAAGGGAAAGCTCCACGAGACGGGCAGCCTGTGCGCGCGTGTCGATAGCCCGCAGCCGCTCCTCGAGTAGTGCCGCCTGCATCGCCTGCCACAACGCGGCTGCCACGGCAACCAAGGCGATGGAAATGAGGATGATAAAGGGTTTCTTCTTCATGCGTCATTCCACTTGTATCCGCGCCCGCGCACTCCCTCGATGCGCTGCGACACTTCCGGCGTCAACTTTTCACGCAGTCGCGCTAGGGTGACCGACACCGTACGTGTCTGCGAAGCCGGGACTCTGCTACCCCACACGCGCACGAGCAACTCCTCCTGAGGGATAATGCGCCCCGGGTGCATCAGCAGATAGCGGAAGAGCTCGTACTCCTTGTCTCGCAGGGGTACCATCGTCCCGTCTTCCAACAACATGGCACGAGTCTGCGGGCAGAGCGAACCGCCCGGAAAAAGCAACGGCTGCTGCGGTGCCGCGCAACTGCGGGACGGATAGCGTCGCAGTACCGCCGCCACACGCGCCAACAACTCCGCCATCGAAAAGGGCTTCACCACGTAATCGTCCGCCCCACTCTCTAACCCGCGCACCCGGTCTCGCTCTTCTCCGAGCGCGGTCAAAATGATGCTGGGGACTCCGGGACACTCCTTGTTCATCACCTTGAGCAGCTTCAGACCGTGCAGCTTGGGCATGTTGAGGTCGAGCAGCACGAGGTCAACTCTGTTCGCGAGGACGAGTCGCAGCGCAGTTTCGCCATCGGCAGCAGTCAGCACCGCGAACCCGTGCGTCTGCAGAGCATCCGCCAATCCGGCGCGGATGGATGCGTCATCCTCTGCCACGAGTATCGTTCGTTCGTCCATAGGCTATTCCTTGTTCGGCGGAGTAAGAAGCAGCACCATCTCGCCTTTGTAGCGGTTGGCGGCAAAGTCGGCGGCGAGCTCAGCGGCAGTACCGCAATGGTAGGTCTCGTGCAACTTGGATAACTCGCGGGCGACACACACCTGCACCTGCCCGCAGAGCTCGGCGAGCTGTGCGAGCGTGGCTGCCATACGAAAGGGGGATTCGTAAAAAATACACGTGCAGGGTGCCTGCAAGGCGCGTTCTAAGACACTGCGACGCTTGCCGGGCTTGACCGGCAGAAAGCCGCCGAAGTAGAAGGAATCCGTGGGCAAACCGGAGCCGACCAGTGCCGTAACCAGTGCACACGGTCCGGGAAGCACCGTGTAGGCAACACCCCGGGCTCGGAGCTCACGTACCAGACGGTAGCCGGGGTCACTCACTCCGGGCAACCCCGCATCTGTCACCACCGCAAAGGTTTCCCCGGCTTGGGCGCGTGTCGCAACTTCGGAGCATCTCTCGCGCTCGTTGTGCTCGTGGTAACTGAGCAGGGGCTTGTGTATCCCGTAGTGGGCGAGCAAGCGTCCGGTATTCCGCGTATCCTCGCAGCAAACGCAGTCTACCTCCATCAGCACAGCCAAAGCCCGTTGGGTAATGTCATCTCGGTTGCCGATGGGAAGAGCAACAAAGCTGACGGGGTAGGAAATCATGGAGTGGTGAGATTCAGCACTATTTGCTCGGCGGCTAGGCGTGTCGCATAGGATAGGGCACTGTCACGGGCAGCCTGCACATTGCCCGCCGAGTCGTTGAAAAAGCTCCCTTCTTCGGCTACCTGCCCCCGGGTAAGTACTTTGCCGGTATGGGCATCGGTCACCACATAACTCACGTGCACCGTAAGTCCAATTTCAGCCGAGATGTAGGTATTGCGCCAATTGGTGCGCAGCGAACTCTCACTCACGGAGGTGACAGCACCCGACACGATAGCATCGCATTCTGCAGGGGACGCCAAGCTGTAGCCGCCGTCCCGTTGCAATGTCTCCGTGAGGGCAGCCGAAAATTGTGTGGCAACGTACGGATAGAGCGTGTGGTTCGCGAAGGTATTCACACACACGGTGTTGACCTTCTCCATGCTACGATTCTTCACTCCCCCCAGATGGTACACGCAACCGGACACGAGCAAAGCGACCGCTACGCAAAAAATTTCCACCAGCAGTACGCGTCCTTTCATGATTTGGAAGCGGTGGAGGATTTCATCGCAGCCTGAGCTTTTGCCAGTAGCTGTTTAGCCTCCTTCGCCGCCTGCGGATTGAGGCGTTCTTGGCGAATCACATTCTCAAAGCAAAAAGCGGCGGGTCCGTATTCGCGGGCTCGGTTCAGGTAGTATTTACCCACTTCGAGCTCTTGCTGAACGAGCAGTCGTTGCATTTCCCGCGCTCCGCTGCGTGCAGCTCCAACATCCGCATGGTTCGGAAACAGTAAGGTGAATTCCTCGTATGCCTCGCGGGCTCGGTCGAGATTCACCAAGTTGTTATCACCGCGTGTGCGACTACCGGCATATATTTTAGCAGCCATCAACTGTGCACCCGGTGCGTATGGGCTATCCGGGTATTTGTCTACGAGCTGGCGATATACTACGACGGCCTCCTCATAGCGTTTTTTGCGAACTAAGTAATTACCTAGGACAGAGGAAGCCGTGGCTGACGTATCCGCATAGGGCGCATTGATGATGATGGACTGTAACCACTCTATGACTTTCTCCTCCTCCATGGGCACATCCCAGAGCCAGAGCACTTTGCCCTTCAGCTTACCGCTCGCGGCAGCTGTAGCAATTGCGAGTTGACGATTAAGGGCTTGGGCATAAAGTTCACTCCCTTGGTATCCTTCTACCACTTTCCCGTATTGGCGGAACGCTTCACGCGGGTCGTTTTGCCTCTCTGCAATATCTCCGAGCAGGATACGCGCCTGTGCTGCACAAGGGGCAAGCTCATGCTCGGAAACGAGTTGCGTGAGCACCCGTCGTGCAGCAGACAGTTTTCTTTCCTTCATAAATCCTTGTGCTTTCGCCAGCAAACCATCTGCTGCAGAGTCCGTAGCTTGCACTTTCCCCGCCGGAAGTGGTCCCTCAACTTGGTCGCACATGACGAGCAGCGTCGCTGCCAGTGCAGCTGTCATCAGTGAAGTGATCCTCATAACGCGCAGCATAGCATATATTGCCCGCTTTGGCAAGCAGGACAAAACACTCTACAAAAATTCTTACGGTATCCCGAATAAATTAAACGCTCGGAGTAGACGCCTCATCCGTCCCAATAAAATTTTCGAGAATCACCGCAAGGTCGACAGGTGTGAAGTGACGCAAGTGGGGTCAGAGCCAAGGGCGGAATTCCTTGGGGATAGGGGCAGTAAAAGACAAGCGTTCACCGGTGACGGGGTGCAGGAAGGAAAGTTTCCAAGCGTGGAGCATGAGACGCCCCGGGTTTGCCTTTTGGCGCGCGGGGTGGGCATAGATGGGGTCGCCGATGAGGGGATGCCCTAGGTGCAACATGTGCACCCGGATTTGGTGCGTGCGACCGGTATGGAGGGTGCAGCGCACGAGCGAACTGTCGGTCGCACTATCGTAAGAGAGACATTCGTATTCCGTGAGGGCGGGTTTGCCGCTGCCGGGGTTCACTACCGCCATCTTGAGGCGGTTGACGGGGTGTCGCCCGATATTTGTGTACACCGACCCCCGGGGTGGTTGAGGGGCACCCTGCACGACGGCTAGGTAGATTTTCTGCGTATCACGCTCCGCGAATTGAGCGGCGAGAGAGCGGTGGGCGGCGTCATTTTTGGCGACCACAATGCAACCGCTTGTGTCCTTATCCAAGCGGTGTACGATGCCCGGGCGTTCCACCCCACCGATGCCGGAAAGGTCCCCGCAGTGGTGCAGCAGGGCATTGACCAAGGTACCGTCGGGATTCCCGGCAGCGGGGTGCACCACCATCCCGCATTCCTTGTCCAGCACGATGAGGTGCCGATCTTCGTAGAGAATATTCAGAGGGAGGGGCTGGGGGAGGGCAGATGCCGGAGCGGGTTGCGGAACTTCGATGCATAGACGCATCCCCACTTCCACCGGTGTTTTCGGTTTGTAGACTTTGCCGTCTTCCGACGTGACATCTCCCTCTTTGATAAGGGTTTGGATACGCGCCCGAGAGAGCTCCGGGAGCACACGCGTCAGGTATTGATCGAGACGCGTGCCCGGGCTGTCACGCACAATGTGCAGCATGCTCACATCCGCGTTGGATTATGAATGAAGACCGTCTGCAACCCGAAGCGTTCCTGCAACATAGCTCCGATAGCTTTCACCCCGAATGTCTCGGTGGCGTAATGCCCGGCAAAGAGGACATTCATACGCATATCCAGCGCGGCATTGTAGACCCAGTGATTCTGCTCCCCGGTGAGGAAGGTGGTAAAGCCCTTTTCCTGTACGCGATAAATCTCCGGACCCGCCGAGCCGGAACAAATAATGACACGCCCGGCAGAAGCAGAGGGGTCAATGACCGTGCCGGTGATCTCGGCTTCCGTGATGCGTGCGTAAGCATCGCGCAGTTCCCCGACGGTACCGTTGAAGATACCGGAGACAGCCAGTGCCACCCCGTGACGTTCCATTTCCGTGGAAATTCGCAGCAAACCAAGCTCACGTGCAATGCATATATTATTGCCCAAACTCTGGTGCACATCCAGCGGCAAATGCGCCGCATACACCGCTAAATTGTGGTTCAGGCAGGTCTCAATTTTCTTGCGCCACCAACCGGCTATGGGACGCAAACCACACCAAAAAACCCCGTGGTGCACAATGAGGAGGTCTGCCCCCACTGCCACCGCATCATCCAGCGTCTTCTGCGTGGCGTCTACCGCCAAAGCCACTTTGTGCACCTTGCCGTCATTCTCTACCTGCAAACCGTTGATCGCCATCGGTGAATCCTGAATAAATTGCACCGACAGCAAATTGTTCAACAGGGTCACTATCGTTTGGAGTTGTATGTTATTCGTCATTACCGTGTATGTGTATATTTTGAGTTGATATTTCGCTGTGCAGAAGACGAGAGAACTCGAGAGCCATATCGTATCCGTTTTGGCGGAGGTATTTCCCGAGGGCAGCTACCTCGACGAGTCGTGTCATATCACGCCCCGGGGCTACAGGAAGTGTGATGCGCTCTATATCGACACCCATGACGCTCATTGTTTTGCGCTCAAGTCCTGTACGTTCGATTTCGGTCACATCCTCTCCGATGAGATTGATATTGAGGTGAATTCTCTTCTGGCGGCGGTAAGCTCGCAGACCGTAGAGGTCGGTCACATTGATGATCCCTATACCGCGAATTTCGATGTACCCGCTGCTCAACTTGGGAGCTGAAGCGATGAGATCGCCACTGATGTTGCGGATGTGCACCATGTCATCGGCAATGAGCGATGCCCCGCGTTCCACGAGTCCGAGGGATACTTCACTCTTGCCGATGCCACTCGGACCGGTAATGAGTACCCCTACCCCGCGTACATCGACCATGCATCCGTGCACCGTGGTGCTGTCCGCAAACTCATTCTCTAAGATGATCGTGGCGCGGTTCACGAGACTCATCGTGGGCAGGGATGAACCAAACACGGGCACCGTACAATCATCCGCGATCGTAATGATATCCTGAGGGACTTCTGCCCCGCGTGAAAAGATAAGACACGGAACCTCCGTTCCGCAGATGCGGCGCATTCGCTCACTACGCTCCGGCTCCTTCATCTCCCCCAAGTACGCCATCTCCCCCGACCCAAATACTTGTATCCGCTCCTGAGCATAGTATCCGAAAAAACCGGAAAGAGCCAACCCGGGACGATTGAGGGCAGGTTTGCGAATCGAACGCGTCATACCGAGCGGGCTGTTGAGCAGCTCCAGCTCAAGATGGGAGCGGTATGTGTCGTAAAAATGAGCTACACTGATCTCGTCGACTTTCTTGACGTACGATTCCTTCATCCGGGGGTATTTTCGCACATGCCGCGCAACTCGTCAAGTTTCCACCCCAACCCTTACCAAGAAAATTCAAGAAAACACGACATACAAAGCAAATACGAAGCGGCTCAGCAAACAGGTCACATGTTTCCCGCTTTGCCCCCTCCGAGCTCACCCGCGCAACCTTGTCGCGCCTAACTTATTCACTTCGCACCCCGTACTTGATCACCTTCGTATTTCCCCACAGCAAAATCATCGCTCCACCCCGAGCATCCATTCTTTCTCGGAACCAATTAGAGGCTCCAGCGAATGGCGGTGGAGAGGGTCCACCCATTATAGCAATCTGAGCCGCCGGAGCGAGCGGTAGTATATTCGGCACCGACCATCCATTTCGCGGCGTTTTTTTCCTTGGCGGAGAGGTAGAAATCGGCACCGAGGTAGAAGGTATTGATGCTGTCGACCCAAGCGGGGGTAACCGTTTGAGTGCAGATATAACGATCGGCGGAGAGTTTACAGGCACCGTGACCGGTCATGCCGGTGTAGCGGAAAATGAGGTCCACGTGGGGGCTCAGGGCATACATCGGCTGGATTTGGATGCCGATATTGTTGGAACCCTTGCCCGTCTGCTGCTCGAAAGCCGAGACGAGGTTGGTGAGCAGGGTAAAGCGATCCTGCTTCCACTCATACCCCAGCGAGACGGCATCGAGGAAGCCCAAGCCGTAGTAATTTGCTCCGGGGGTGTGCTTGCCGTGGTAGGCGTTATCGAAGTCGTGCAGGTACTGGGCGGAGAGCATCTGGTAGCTGCCCTCTGTTTCGGCGAACTTATGCGAGGCACCGAGGATGACGAAGCAGCGGTCCTCCCACCCGAACTCTCCCTTCACGCCGCGCCCGTCCCGGTATACATCGGCATGACCGAGGTTCTTGCTCGAACTCGCCCGATCATTCGCCATCAGCTGGACGTATACCTTATCCGCCTTGGAGGGAGCGTAGGTCACATCCACCCCCCAGTTTGAATCCTGCGCGAATTGATTGGAGATGACCGAACGCTCGATGCAGGGAATGACTGAGCTGAGCGTCGAATAATCTGTGGTGAACAGCGACTTAATTTTACCGACCTGCACGCTGAGCCCCTTGACCCCGGCGGCATTATCCTTCTTGAGCCAGATTTCAAAGAGACTCGTGTAGCTGAAATTGCGCTTTGTATGCCCCGCCGCGAAGGTCTCTCGCTCCGGCAAACCTCCCACTCGCAACCACGTACGGAATGTCGTATCGCCCGCCAAGTTAGTCGTCAACCCCACCCACGAGCGTCGGAATTCCTGATTGACGGGGGACGCCCCGGATTTCAGCCACAGACCATTGCTGCCATTGGGTTGGACGCCCGCCGCTTGGAACTGCTCAATCCACGACACCTTGACCTTCCGCACAAAACCTTCGGGCGATTCGTAGAGGGTCATCGCTTTCTTGGTAGCCGCCACCATCCTGTCCGTTGCTGTCCCCGCGTCCGAGCCCCCCTGTACCTGCGTTACCGCAACCGGCTGCGCCATCCCTTGGGGGGGAGTTCCTGCCGCCTGAGCCAGTGAACACACGGCAACCGCCACACACCATATCGCGCACTTTTTCATAGATGCCGGTCAGTGAAGTTTTGAGAAAAGCGTCTGCGCGTCGAGCACACCCATGTATGTCTTGTAGTCGAGCCCCGCTTCCAACACGTACAGTGTCAGAAGCCGCTTCACCACCGCCAACAACTTCTCCGCCTCCCATGGCTTCTCGACGTAATTGTCGACCTGCCCTTCGTTGATCGCGTTGATGGTGTCGGCGTGCGTCGCCTGCCCCGTCAGCAGCACCTTTCGCGTGTGGCGGAAGCGGCGGTCTTTGGTCACCTTCCCCAGCAGGTCGGTCCCGCTTCCCCCGGGCATCACTTGGTCCGAAATAATAATCGCCACGTGCCCGCCCTCACTGTCGATTTGGTCGATTAAGCGCAGGCAGTCTTCGGTACCGGAGGCATCCTCGGTACGTACGAGCGGGGCGAGGGGTCGGAGGTCGCGCAGCACGGAGTCCAGCACCTCGGGTTGGTCATCCACGCAGATGATATAGAGCTTATCCATGGATTTGAGTGGTTGGTAGGTTGATAGTGAACGTAGTAGAAGTATCAGTACTGTGAAGTTCGATGGTACCGCCGTAGCTGTCGACAATGCGGCGAACGATGGAAAGCCCGAGCCCGAGCCCGAAGTCGAGCCCCAATTTCTTGGTCGTAAAACTCGGTTGGAAAATTTTATCGCGCAGTTCCTCGGGGATGGGCGGTCCGTTATTCGAAATACTGACCGCTACGTAGTCCGTCGGCAGCAACTTCAAGCCATCGGCATGGATGTGGCGAGTTTCCGTGCGCAAACGCGGCTCGGGAGTTCCCCCCTGCTCCATCGCGTCGCAGGCATTCTTCACGATATTCGTCCACAGCTGCACGAGCTCTGTCATATCCGCGTGAATCCCGGGCAACTCCCCGAGGTCCGTCTCCACGGTAATCGTTTTCACGCGGTTGGTCAACAGGTTGAGGGCGTCGCGCACCGTCTGGTTCACGTCCACTCCATCCGTCCGTGTGCTCGAGCCACCGCCCAGCAACTTGACAGCGCGGACGATACCCGCAGCGTGTCGCGCCGCCATCTGCAAGTCCCGCAGGTCGTGCCCGAGTTCCCAAAAACGGTAATTGCGGCGCACCAGTGCCACAAACTTCGCGCCGCCGCGTCGCTTCACTTCATCAGTGTCCCGCGCGACATGCGCCATCACCTTGGCGGCATCCTGCGGTAAATCGTAGTTTCGCTCCATCTCTCGGGCGCGTCCGCGCAGCTCTGCCGCTGTCACGAAAGCTTCCTCGTTCAGCCCCATCCGGAATAATTCTGCCGCCCCCGTCTCTCCCGCGTCCAAGAATTCAGCGAGGTTCTGCGCCACAAAATCCGCGCGGCGTCCGATGACTCCCACCGCGTTGTTCAGCTCATGGGCAATGCCTGCCGAGAGCTGCGCGAGCGTGGATGCCATTTCCGCGCGTTGCAACAACCTCACCGCCTCTTCCTTCTCCGACACGTGCGTGAAAATACGGTAGTTCCGCGCCGCCAGCTCATGCACCAACACCGGCATAAATTGCTGCTCGAGTGTCCCGTATTTTTCCGGTTCCACCGCCTCCACACTCTCGTCGATGTACGCCACCTCCGCGTCTTCCAGCGCGACAATGTAGTAACTGCTGTGGTAGGAACGCGAGAAAAACGACTGCACGCATACGTAGGACCTCGGTTCCGCCCGGAATACCTCGTGCCCGCGCACCTGTGTCTCACCGGGTAACCCGCTGCCTTCCAGTCGTTCCGAGCGGCGATAGGCGACAAAGGTACCCCGCAGCACCAAAAACACGCGGTGGCATTCTTCATCCTGCCGCACCAAGACCCCGCCCGCCGGAACGGCGAGTATCCGCTCCGGGTCTGTAAAATAGACCCGATTGACCCGCTTGAGCGGTCGCATGATATGGTCCGGCAAGGAGATCATCGGCTCATCCGGCAAAGAATCCTATCGCCTGCAAGAAATACATCAGAGCAAATGTGATGGTGAGCCCCAGCAGACAGAGTATTGTCCCGGAGATCGCCATCCCCTTTTGCTCCACCAAACCGGTGGCGTACGCCAGCGCGTTCGGCGGGGTCGATATCGGCAGTGCCATCCCCAGCGAGGAAGCAAACGCTATCGAGCAGAGCAGCCCGATCGCGCCCGCGTCGTCCATGCTGCCGGACTGCACCATCGCCCCGGCTACCCCGGCGAGTATGGGCATCAGCAGCGAAGCCGTCGCCGTGTGGCTCATAAATGTCGCCATGAACAAACAGATGAAGCCCGCGCCGATCATCAGCACCATCGGATTCCACGTGCCGAAGGGGATGGCATCGATCATATCCTTTGCCAATCCCGTCTCTTGCAGCGCGACCCCGAGGGCAAAGCCGCCGGCAACCAACCAGAGAACATCCCAGCTCATGGCGCGCAGGTCTTCTTTGGTAATGACGCGTGTGGCGGCAAACACGGCGATGGGGATGATGGCGATGGTGTTCGAGTCCAGTCCGAGCTTGAGTATATCGCTGAAACACCATAGGGCAATTGTCACGGTGAAGGTGACATACACGATGATGGCTTTCGGGGTCTTCAGGAACTTACCGCCCACCTCCAAGGTCAGTTCCTTTTGCTGCGTGGGGAACATCTTGACTAGGATCAACCAGCCCACCAGCAACATGATAATCACGAAGGGAACGCCGAAGAGCATCCACTTCCCGAATGTGATCGTCAGCCCCATATCCTGCATCGCCTTGAGAGCAATGGCATTCGGCGGAGTACCGATGGGTGTGCCGATACCTCCGATGTTCGCCGCTATCGGGATGCAGAGCGCGAACGCCGCCCGCCCCCGGTCTTCCGGTCCGAACAGAGCGAGCACCGGCGTCAGGATGGCGAGCATCATCGCCGCCGTCGCCGTGTTGCTCATGAACATGCTGAACAGGGCGGTTACCACCATGAGCCCCAGCATCACATACCTCGGGTCCTTTCCGAAGGGCTTCAGCAGTACCTTTGCCAAGTTGATATCGAGCCGGTATTTTGTGGCTGCCGCCGCCAAGAAGAATCCTCCCAAAAAGAGGATGATAATCGGATCGGCAAACGTCGCCATCGTGCTCTTTTGCTGCATGACATTGGTGAATTTCAGTGCCTTGATCCGCTCGGTGATGCCTCCCTCGTACAGCCGATGGTGCGCCTCTCTCAACTGCTGCGCGGCGGCGGCATCTCCTTGGCTCTCCGCCTTCTCGCTGTAGTCCATGATCTGGTACCCGAGTGTCATGCGCACCTCCTGCTCGTTGAGCATGGTCTTTTTCTTGAGGCGTTCATTCACGCTCTTCTGCACGTCCGCAATCGTCTGCGCCGTCACAGCCCCGCCGCTCCCAATCGCCTCCTGCACGATGGCGTTCACCTCCGTCTTGTCGTACCTCTCCGGTCGCAGGAAAGTCAGTGCTTGGTTCGAAATTCCCAGCAAGGCGATGGCTATCACCAACGTCGAGGTCGTCCAAATGGGTATCGGCTCCAGTATCCACATCAAAGCCGCAAACACAAACAACGATACCACCCTCGCCTGCACCGGATTCACCGGCACCCCCATCGCCTCAAACGGTATCATCAACATCGATATACTGATCACCAACACGATGGCTATCTTCAAAAGACTCTTTTGGTTCGCTGTCATATTTCAAAAATCTGTCGTTTCCGTGCGGCACCGCCCTGCCCTTCCCCCATACCCCCCTCCCCGCAGCCCGATGCCCCACCCGCAGATTATCATACACCCGCTCCCCCCACTTGGCAAGACATTTCAAAACCCATCTAGAATCCAAAACTGAAATGCCCGGAGTAGGGCGTTGACTGTGTCGCGGAAAAACACGAAGGTGATCAAGTACGAGGTACGAAGCGAAGAAGTTCGGCGCAACACCGTTGCACAGAGGGAGGTGGAGGGAGCAAAGCTGGAACAACGCGCGAGAACCAAATCCATGCACCCATGAGGTCGGTACACATGTAGTGTGCAAAGCCACGAAGAAACACTCGCCCGAGTACCCCCTCTACCACGTCCGGTCACAGCCGCACGACCTCACCACTCTCACCACACATGTTTTCCCCACATCACCCCATTGCCTACCCCACCCGCCACTCCCCGGCTTTGCTTCCAAATTCCGCGCAACTCCGTTGCGCCGAACTTCAATACTTCGTACCTCGTACCCCGTACTTGATTTCCCTCCCTGCCGCCTACGGTCGTTCTCCTTCCCCCCCTCCCCGCCCTGCCCTGCGTTCTCCCTATTATATTTCACGCTTTTCGCTTATCCCATTCCACGTAGGTCTCTAAAATACAGATAGTAAGAATCAGCATGATTGCTGCCGCAGCGCACAATATGCAATCGTTGAATATTTTTGCCTTCAATACAACATCCGCCGGAATCTTCCGATTGACAGCATCCAAAGGGACATACAAGTACCGAGAGAATGTGCCGAAGCTGCACCACTCTGCCAATTGATCATCCTCATGTACGGTCACAAAATTGTAGTAATAGGAGTATGGAGGCGAGTTTTTAACAAACAATCCTCCTTTGATGACCTTGTCGGAAAATAATATCTGCGGCAAGGTGAGCAGCACGGACAACAGCACAGCTAGGATTTCACCTTTGCGTTTGAAAAACACGCAAACGGCGGAAACAAACAGACCTAGAATACACCCCGTAGCACCGGCCATTATGAACCTCGGGAATATGTCTGCGAAGGATAAATGTTGAAAAGTATGGAGGAGCCCGTTTACGCCGTGTCCGGAAAACTTCAGGTACCAAATGGGGACGGACATCAGGAAAGCCTGAGCAACGGCGACTGAAATGAAAAAGAGCACCTTAGAGCTCAGGAAGGCAACCGAATACGGCACTCCCCTGTGTTCGTGCAGAAATATATTCTTTTCCTTTACAATCTCACGCACCGACTGATTCATGCCCATCCACAGCATCGCCACCAACCCGAGCAGGGCGCGATCGGCATCTGTGCCGGTAGCGACGCTGACAGCCAGCCCCAAAATGAGGGGGATTCCCAGGAATGACAGGGCGGAGAGCACAGGCGAATTCACCCATATCGTCACATAACGCGAGAAAAGTACCGGAAGCTTGGATATCCGCAGCGTCCCGGCGGACCGCGCAATGGCTTCGTGTTCTTTCACCGCGGTAAGGTCCCGGTACAGGGCTTCCCAGCTGTCGTAGCCTTTTTTCTCGCACACTTCATCCGGTGTTCCCTCCGCCGCTACCTCCGACCCCCCGCCGCTGTCTTCGTTTTCCAACAAAATAACGTGGTCTGCCGCTTTAATCGCTTGCAGTGAATGGGTGACATAGAGGATGGTGAGCCCCCGAGCCGACATGTCGCGTATCATCTCCAATATCTCCTCCTCGGTGGCATAATCCAGTCCCGTCGTCGGTTCATCCAGCAAAAGCAAATCCGGGATGTCGACAATTTCCGAAGCAATACTCACGCGTTTGATTTGCCCGCCGCTCAATTGATCGATCACGTGGTCTTTGAAGGAAAGCATACCCGTCGCACGGAGTACCCCGTTCACCCTAGCCTCGCGTAAACTCGCGTTCATCCCCTGCCCCGCCTGCATCTCTACGGCATATCCGACACACTGTCCGACCGTCAGTTCCCGGTGTACAATGTCAAATTGGGGAACGAGGGAGACATGTTCGGTCGCCCACCGGTCATACTCCTCCTTCGCAGCTCCGTCTACCTCAATTTTACCCGACGATTGCTTTCTCCCGCCGGAAAGTACACGCATGAGGGTGGATTTGCCGCAACCGCTACGCCCTACAAGTGCGGTCACCTTGCCCCGGGGTACACTGCACGAGACATGATTGAGGACAAGGTGCTTCCCGTAAGCAACCCGGAGGTCCCGCACCGCCAACCCCACACCCTTCGTATCCTTCTCTTTATCAAACCGGAAGGCATTCATCCCCGCATCGTAAATATATTTCCTGCCTCTGACGCAAAAGCGATCACCATCCTCGAGGGCATGATCAATGAATGCTTTGTTTCGCAACAGAATGGCATCTTTCTCGAATGAATAAACCCTCTTTTCGAAGGCATTGATCGCGGCTAGGCATCCCTCCCGAAACTCCGGCGGCAGGTGAAGAGTCCCATCCTCTCCCTCGCATAGAAAGACGATGCCCTCCCCGGGAAGGCGTATATCCTTCCCCGCCCCTTCCCCGCTGTCTGTCGAATGGGCACGCTCATCTTTGAATCGAAATTCCAACCGTAGCCCAACCACGTTTGCCAAGGTAAACCCATTTTCCGGAGGCAGGGGGCAGACTTCATTCTTCCTCAGTGCCTTGTCCCCCACATGTGTCGCATTGTCCGTCAGACTCTGTATGTAAAAGCACCCCTCCGCCTCGTTGTATTCCAATCTGCAATGCTCTCTGGATACCGTTTCTGCCCCATACAAGACCGGAGTCATTCGCCTACCTATGATCGCCGGAAGCTCTTTTATCCGGCATTGCCTTCCGTCTAGGGTACAGAGCCAAATTTCAACGTCGTTCAGCGTGCCGATATACGCTGCACTCAGCTCATGATGCGGAAACTCCCACTTGTGCCTACACTTCGGACATTTATACCTCTTCTCATCCCTCCTTTGCCCCGATGATGCGCATTTACACTTCGGACAAAGGAGAAACCCGCTCGCAAGTCGCTTTGCCATAGCACCCTGCTAGTTTCGGACTCAATTATCCTGCACCTCGCACTCGTACTCTACATCAAACTTCGGTTCTGTCTCCATCGTAGCATCAAAGAGTAGGTGGTGACGTGATACCTCCTTGTACTGAACGTAGCCCTGTAGCCCGGCACTCGTAATCACCCCGTGCTCATCCGGTCTAATCGCCTTCCCTCTAACCCGAGTTATTTCTCCCCTCACGGTATTTCCCCCTTCCGGACTAACCACACTTATTTGACCATCTATTAGCCGTATGCATTTATTAACTCCTTTGTCTCTCCGTCTAAAATCGGCACTCCGTTCCACGGTGATCTCGCCCTTGATTTTCCCCTCGAGCCGAGGATCTATCAGCCCGGAGAAAACATCTGCATTGATCTTCCATTCTTTCCCTACAGCCACCTCTTTTTCAGGCATCAGATAATGATCCATGACATAATTGGTGCGGATAATGATTGCTTGTTCTTCTTTTGTAAGCTGGGGACAGTTGATAGGATCAATTCTCGTTACCCCCATTCCGTCTTTGAAGGTGATGCGCACCGTTTTCCCTTCTAAAATCCTACCATCTTTTTCTTTACTAAGCATCTTTATTTTGTCCGCGATTACATTTGGGCCAAAGACTTTGATTAGAAAGGGCATCATTCTCTCAGGTACCTTATCAAATCGAACTACGTGGTTAGCAAGTTTAACCGCATCCCTCCCTGACGCTAGTCCCCCCGTTATTCCACGGACAAAGCCATCTATAAAGTCGCTCACCACCCCCTCCTCCGGCAGGGATAACTCGGCAGAAACATCGGTAACAACGCAGTTTTCACCGACATGATCAAAGCTTCTTTCTTCCACAATGGTCCTACCGTCATTTTTGATAATTTTCCCGGTCGTCTTCATCGTGTAGATATAATTAAAGTTGGCTGCAGTTTGTATAGATCCCCAATCTCTTTTCTTTGCACGACCGGAGACCTTGCCTACTATAGCACTGTGGTAGGTTTTCCCCTCTTCACGTAGATTTTGTAGAATCTCAGGGCTATTGATAGGACGATACTCCGGAAGTAACGGATCATCCGGCTTCACATGTATTGTTTTCTCGGGCTTGTCATCACCCCCTCTATCCACATCCACGATAGGAGGGGATGGAGGAGGCGGGGGCGGTACCGGCTGTGGTCTATTTATCTCAATAATAACATGCACCACTGCCGCAACAATGACGGCAATGAGAGCAATTGTCGCAAGTACTTTGATGAGTGTATTCATAGTTGGGTTTTGGTTGAAGGTTGAAACTAGTCTGCTTTGTAGTATATCTCGATAGTCGTCCCATCGTCAAATCTCCACCTGCCCGACGTACTATCCGGGCTTATCTTGCCTCTACCAAGTTGTGGATGCGCCTTGTCGAAAGTGTCCCCATCTTTCAAACTGCATCGTATTTCATCTTCCTCTATATCAAACATGAAATCTCTGTCTACCTCTACTTCGAACCATTGTCTTCCTTTGATATTTTTTGACTTATCTTTTGACGTATTATACAACTCGTCCTCACGGCGTCCCCGAGTGAAACGGCTTATGCACACCTCGGGATCTGCGTCAAACTTTCCCTTCATTTCTTTATAATATTCATCGCTCATTGAGACAACAACACGCTCGATGTGCACCCTGTAGACGGTTGGCTTGCCAATTCCTCGGATAGGGGCACGCTGATACCAATACTCTGCTACGCAGCGTGTTGCATATGTCGGTTGTTTAATATGCCCTATGACAGCATTTCTTAACTTATTCAAGTGCGCACGATGTTCTTCATTACACTCCGACCAGTCCATCCCCGAGAGCTCGTCAATTTTGATCGCCTGACTGTCTCGAGAATTTCCAATGTCCAGAATCCTACCACTGGCCGCTCGCAGAAGGAATTCAGAAAGTTCATTTCTGTATGACGAGAATTCTCCTTCGTGAAAAATCGTAACAAATTCGCGGATTCGTTCCACACATTCCTCGTAGTAGATATCTGCTTTCTTCTGATGCGATTGTTTTTCCTCATCGTCAATGTATGATTTAATAATGTATGATTTATACTGTTCAGCTATCCATTGCAACATTTGACCTGAGCGAGTATCGTCCGGGTATTTCTCCTTATACTTATCCACTGCCTCCCGAGCTCCTGCATAGTCCTTCGCATCGCACATTTTTTCAATACGATCCAGCAAACAAGAATAATCGTACTCTTTCCGCGCATTCTCAACTTGACCTCTCAAATTGTCGATAAAGTCTCTTCCGACAATATTTGCGCTTGCGAGATTATCCAACTCCTTTAATGCCTCACTATACTGATGCCGAGTTATCTTTGTGTCGACATCGTTCTTGTATGCACGCTGAAAATTTTCGCGTAGTTTTTCTCTATATCCCCATGCAAGCTTGCTCTTGGCGTATTTATCTATCTTTAGCACATCAAGGCATTTCCAACAGCCATCAATATTCAATTTGCCATCCTGCAAGGGCTTCATCTTTTCTTCAAGCTCCGCATCCGTTTCTAGGTGTGGGAGGATTGTATCTTTAATTTTCTTCACCCTAGGATCCTGACTGTATCCTGCTTCCCATTTTTTTATGAAAGCATTACACCTCTCGATGCGATCTCTCACGCTGAGTTGCTCAAACTCTCTCCCATGCAATTTCTCGTACTCCCCGCGCATTTTTTCTTCCTCTTTCTCGGTCTCCCTGCGCAAACCGGGGACAACTTTTTCGTACGCGGATTCTCCCATCCAGAGAGGTCTGGGTATATTTTCTATTTCCTGCAACGCAACACTCTTATCCGTCTTCCTTGCAGCATCCTCTATTTTGTTCCCTATAACATAATCACCGGTGAACCACGCTACAGTAGAAATAGCTCCGATGAACAAAACCGTGAGCAGCGATCGAAGCAATATTTTCTTTCTCCGCCTCCGCCGTCTCTCATCCCCAACAGATACCGCTGTACGTTCAAGCGCGGAAGAAAGCTCATCCGGGGACGCGAAACGCTCTTCCAAATTATCGGCAACCATCAGTCGAATGAGATCATCCACATCCCTACCTGAACCTGACGGATTCTCCTTCCCCTCTTTCACATACTTCGAGGGATATTCCGTACCCACGCGGGGGCATGTACCGATAAGGGCTTCCCATGCAACCTTGCCCAAGGAGTAAATATCACTCCGAATGTCTACCTTCTTCCCCCTGATTTGTTCCGGCGACATGTAATCCCACGTTCCCTCATTGCTGATCAGGGTTTGCATGACTTGCTGTCCCTCATCATGCGCAATTCCGAAATCAACGAGCACCCATCTCCGGTTATTCTCATCGTATATCAGATTGTCGGGCTTAATATCACGGTGACTTACACCGTTGCTGTTCATGAATAGCAGAGCCTGATTCACGTGCTTCAAAAGCGTTTCGACCTCGTCCCAAGGCAGCACTGATCTGCTCTGCAGCACCTGTCGCAGTGTTGCCCCCTGCACCAGCTCCATGACCAAGTAGGGACGCTTCCTCCCCTTGTCCTCTATACTGCCGCTATCCAACCATTGTGCTATGTATGGGCAGGTCGCGGACTGACAGAGGTGGCGCAGAGTTTCACATTCCCGCTCGAAGCGAGCATCTGCGCCCGGCATATCGTGCGGTATCTTAATGATGACCTCCTGCCCACTCTCCTTATTTCGCCCCTTGTATGTACACCCCATCCCCCCCGTGGAAAAATGCTCCAGTGCCTCATAATCCTTCCCCACGTCAAACGGAGGAGTAAGAACATCATCCCTGTCTGCACTCGGACTTGATCCGGACGAAAGCTTTTCCCACCTACTCGGAATTGTCACTTGCGAGCGACTATCCCGTGTGTCCCGCTTTGGCGATGTATGTGCTCTGTCACTTGATGTCATACAAATTTCCTTATTTACAAATTTTCTGTTACACTGACAGCTTTTTCGGTATCCTCGGTCTCCTCACTCTCCCATCCAACCGCACATAACAACCACCTGCTCCCACGTACGACAGTCACAGCGGGTGCAAGCGGCATCAACCCGCACGCAATGCTCTCTCCTCCGGTAGTTGTCCTCATGACTTGTACAATGTCTATGGCTGCCTTGCGACCGCAGTGTATTCCGGTCATGCGGAGTCTATCTCATTACAAATGCTATAACCCTACCTCATCAACATTACATACTCATTTATAATGCAATACATCTTTGTTAAATTACAAATTGCGCTTGTGCGACTGCCAAGTTCGTTCGCTCTCCATATCGCGATGGACTCTGTGAAATAGGGGATTAATGAACTTTCATACTTGACACCGCATTTGTAAAGAGATACACAAGCAGAATTTTTTCGCAAAGCGGTATGTATCAACTTCTTCACGCTAAAATTCGTCCCAAAAGCGAGACGCGATTTGCCACACACGCCCCCACCGCTTCACCACGCACCATCCTCTCCGGCTTCGCAGCCACATCCCGCGCAACGGAGTTGCGCCAATTTTCTACTTCGTACTTCGTACCTCGTACCTCGTACTTGGCGTTCGCCCCGCCGCCTACGGTTGTTCTCCTTCCCCGCTTCCCGTCCTGCACCTCATTCTCCCCTCCCTTCCCTTCCTCCTCCGCCTAATGCCCACTTACATGCAGTCGTAGACTTCCTGCCTTAGGGTAATCCCAACCCTTAAGTTTGACATTGAAGGGTACCTCTTCGCCATCCGCATTAATCTGTATCGCGGCACTGTTGCGACCATCGAGCCGGACAGCGTTGATTGTCCCCTCTTCAACATCGCTGGCATCTACGCGTACATTCACCCAAATTTTGCCCGGTTCACTTTGTCTGTCGGGGATTGGTTCTACTGCAAAGCGCATACCATCGACCTCTACGATGATTTCACGTTGGGCGGTCTTGCGCACCTCATCGGCGATGTTCCGTATCTCATCGGCAATCCTGCGTGCTTCGTTCGCGCGCACCTCATCTATGCGACCGGGGTGGTGTCCGGCGTACCGGGCGATCCCCCTAGCATCGTTTTCCGCATCACGCGCTGCTTGGCTCGCCTCACGTGATATCTCGTTAGCCCTTTGCGTGTCGCCGCTTCGTGCCGCTTCCTTCACATCATCGAGTAACTTTTTCACCTCGTCTCGCGCTGAATAAATTTCCACCATTGCCCCAAAAGGATCAAAATGGGCTGCGGCAACACGAGCTCTGTTGGCATGACTTTGCGCATCTTTTGCATTTTGAATATTTTCACGACTCGGGAATCTGCGAGATTTCTCCTCGGCGCGATCCGCCGCCGCTTGACTCCGTGCCGCTTCCCTCTTCGCCTCCGCAGCAGGTCCGTCCTCGGCATTGTTCGCGGCTTCCTCAGCCTCCTCGACATCTCTGTATGTTACCGGCGGCAATTTCTCCAAATCATCCACCCACACGGCGGTGTCGCGCTGCGGCGTTCCCTCCCCAGACACCACACCGAGGACTCGCCCTTGGCTATCCAGCACCGGGCAGCCGCTTAAGTCGGAGTCTAAGCCTGCGTCGTGGGAGAAATGCGTGACACCGTCCGATGTCTCATCCACAGTATTGATTTTACTAGGCTTAAGGAAAGAGTCCGTGTCCTTCTTGCGCAGGTCATATACGTAAACTTCCTCGCCGAGCTTCGGTTCCTCTCCGTCACGCGGTTCAAGGTAGGGGATGCGCTTATCGACATTTGCCCTGAACACAGCAAGCCATTCATCGTTATTGACATGAACATCACCTATGGTATAACTCGTACCGTTCGGCGATATTACCCGATAACTCACTCCCGGCGTTCCGTACTCCTTCAGCGCATCGGCTCCGACAATCATGGTGCCGTCGAGATTTACGGCAAAGGCTTCCGATGTCCCAATGACCTCCCCATTTCTGATGGATTGCACCTCGTAGAGGGACTGCTTCACCCGTTCAACATCTACAGGGAGAGGCGGGGAGTCTGTCCCTGTCCATCTCTCTATTACATCCTTGATGTAGTTGTATACTTTTTCGCCGTACTCGCGGCACAACCACGTGCCTCCGCCCACGAGGACCATACACAGGATAGCAAGGAGGATGCGTCTTAACCATTTCCGAGGTGTCGGGGAAGGAGGAGGAGGAGGAGGATATTTCTTCGACCAATCAAAGATCGTAATCGGCGGTCCGGCATCTCGCTTCTCCAATCCCCACAAAACCGCAAGCTTGTCTTTCCCGTACACTAGGTAAAGTTCCGGAGAATAACTCGGGTCCGGCAGACTGAAATTCTCGACCACTCGTTTTATGTCCGGATCGGCACCTGTCCTGCTCACTTCCTGCTCTAACTCCCTAATCTTGCCTACGAGTTCCCGGTGCGCAGCCTGAGGAATATCCGCAATATTCTTTATACATCTACTGCTGCCGAGGACCTCTTTACCCCCCGCTACCATACTCGCGGTCACCGTATCATTTTCCGGATCGTACTCCATTCGCGGTAAAAACGGATGAAGCTTACCCAGCAAAAACTCCTGATATTCAGGGTACCAGTAACTGATCCCCCGCTCCGATACCATCAATCGCGTGTACTTTTCCAGCTTAACCTCAATGCCCCTCCCTTGTACACACCTGATGTCCGCATCGACATGCTTCTCCCCCTGACGTTTAAAAAAACTCATTTTAGCTTTATTTGGTGGTTTCAATCTTTATTTTGCAGCCGCCTGTCACCGGGTATTTCGAGTTACGCAGCTTAATTTCGTATGGCAGCTCCTCTCCTCTCTCCTTTATTTGCACCTCTACGCAATGATTTGCATCGAGTGGTACACCGTTGATTTTGCCGCTTTCTATGGCATTGTCAGCCCCCTCAATTACAGACACCCGAACAGACACTCGGACGTTACCCGGAGCCACATCCTTCCGGGGGAGCACATCAAATCGGAAATCTATCACCCTGCCGGGGAACTCAACTTGTATATCCTTCTGCATCGGATCCACCCGTACCCCCTGTTCGGCTGTGCCGTCCGTAGTAGTACCCGAATTCCCGTCCGTCTCCGTGGCAGTGCCATCACCACCCTCCGGTTGCGGCGAAGTGCCTTCCTCTGGTACGGGGACGGTAGGCGTGTCGGGAACTGTGTCGATGGCAGGTGTTTTGCCCTCGCTGCCTCTCACGTCCGGAGTTTCCGCCGTACCCTCCTCCGTTTGAGGAGCCGATGTTGAATCCACTGTGGGAGATTGCGTGCCCTTTCCGTCCTTCCCGGTGTTTTCTTTATCTCCGTTGCTCGGCTCTGCCGGTATCCCCTGTGAAGCCACCCGTACCCCCTGTTCGGCTGTGCCGTCCGTGGTAGTACCCGAATTCCCCTC
>CAYRJI010000002.1:0-56125 GCA_964424645.1 uncultured Akkermansia sp.
AGAAAGGGACGCAGGTGCTGCAACCGGTGTTCAACGTGCAGGTGAGGCACGCCGAGGCGGACGGCTACGACGAGACAGGCAGTGACGCCGGGTTACACGTGGACGACATCAAGGCGACCGTGGTGACCTTCGGCTTAGGAGCCCGCCTGCAGACGGCGATTTCGGAGAACGCATTCGGACGCTCATCGGTACTCGAGACGCGCCTGCTCGCCAAAGCAGACGCGGGCGACAGCGAAGGGCAGACAGAGAATCGCCTACTGCACGGGGCGAAGGCGCAGGAAGTAGAGAGCGCAGACACCGGGAAATACGGCATCGAAGTGGGAGTTGGTTTAACCGTTCCGGTGGGCAGTCGCGGCGGCACGTTCTTCCTCGACGGCTCAATGGAGTTGAGAGAAAACTATCAGGAGTATAATGCCGGAGTAGGCTATCGAATCAACTTCTAAGGTGGAAGGGTAAGGAGAGACGGGAGGGGAGAGGCGGAAGCTAAGTACGAAGTACGAGGTACGAAGTACGAAGTGGCAAAGCCGGGGAGAGGAGGGTGTGGTAGGAGAGAAGTGAGGGGCAGGAAGTGGCGTGCGTGGGGTGGTGCGTGTGACGTGAGGACGTGAGTGGCGGAAGCCAAGTACGAGGTAGCGAAGCCGTGGTGCGGGGGCGGAGAGGGCAGTGGGGCGGTGCTCCGTTTGCCGGGGTTTTTGCGGGTGTGGTAGGAGAGGAGTGAGAGGCGGGAAGCGGGGGTGAGTGGCGTTGTGCGTGGCACCACAGCGCAGCGTGGGGTGGGTGCTCGTGTTGCGAGTCGTACCTGTTCCGGGAAGTTTTCTGCAAATCGCTGCCATGTCTGTCCGGATGCGGGTTACAGACGCGCTTTTTCTCGGGACACAAACGTACCCCGCTCAGAGAACGGGGTACGCCACCTACTGAATAATATCCCGATAAAGTCTTTTACTTAACGTCCTTGAGGGATCGGGGAGGCACCCCCCATGGTAGATATTCCGCCCGATGATGTGCTGCGGTTGTTGCCGTGGACAGCCGGTGTGACCGGTTTGGGTATACTCACACCACCTACCCCCGGCGAAGGCGCATTGTGCGGACTTGCTGCCCCCGGTGTCGGTGCGACTCGTACCCCACCGGGCGCAGGCATCGTCGAAAAATTCCGACCTCCGCCACCCGGTTTAGGGATACTCACGCCACCCACACCCGGCGAGGGCGCAACGTGGGGACTAGCATCTCCCGGTGTCGGCGCAACCCGCATACCTCCGGGCGCAGGCATCGTCGAAAAATTCCGACCTCCGCCACCCGGTTTGGGTATACTCACGCCACCTACGCCCGGCGAAGGCGCAACGTGGGGACTTGTACCCCCGGGTACCGGCGCAACGCGTACCCCCCCCCCGGGTGTCGGCATCGTCGAAAATCCGCGGTTCAAGCCCGGAGCTGACGGCGGTACCGGTCTTCCTCCGGGTCGCCCGAAGTCGGGTCGCGCTCCGCCCTGTGGGTGCATGGGTGGGCGAACACCGGGTTGATGCCCTCGGGGGAACTTAGGCGGTGCCGCCACCCGATGAATCCCGCGCGGATACCGATATGGTTTGTTGTACCACGTGGCGGGTTCCCAATGCGGTACATAACAGAGTGCAGTCAGAGCCGTTACGGAATGTACGGCAGTTCCGGACGGTGTATAGCCGTATATGGGACGTCCGTACGAGTAGCCAAATATCGGGCAACCATCGGCATCGTAGCTCGCGCTCGTCCACGCAGCAGTCGGGCTGACGGGGTACGTCGAGCATCCGGTGCTCGGAGTAGTAACACACGAGCTGCACATAACGGTAGTGCCGGTAAGCAGAGTTATCAGTACGTATGGTATTTTCATAGTCTTGAATTCCTTTCTAGTTTCGGTTGAGGGAGACCTTCGCCCCCCTACCTTATTATACGCAAAGCTGCGTGAAATTCTACTACAAAAATTCACATCTGTCCCAAGAAAAATATGAGCTTCGTGGTGGGCGATGACTTTGCGGCAGGAAGGCGCGGGGGAATGGAAGTACGAGGTACGAAGTACGAAGTGAAGGAGTTAGGCGCAACGGAGTTGCGCAGGGAAGTCGGGAGGAGGCAAAGCCGGAACGACGCGAGGGGAATAAATCAGAGTGCCCGTGAGGATGACACGCCTGTGGTATGCGAAGCCATGAAGAGGTGCTCGCGTGGCACCGGTATCAATCACGCATGACACGACTTGCCACAACACTTACATCACGCACGTTTTTCTCACACGACCCGCTTGCTTACCACACCCGCCACTCCACAGCTTTGCCACTTCGTACTTCGTACTTCGTACCTCGTACTTCTTGATGGGCGTCTGAAAGCCGCATGGGGATCAGCATGGCAGCGTTTTTCGAAAATTTTCTTGGGACAGGTGTGGGCAGAAGAGATGGTGGACGCGGATTGAGATTGACGTGGAGGGAAGATGTGGTATAGTGGGTGCACGTATGCATAGTGATTTGGAAAAATTGGTTAAAGCCGGGAAAATTCCCGCTGATTTTGCAAAGAGATTGGACAGGATAGCCCCCGGGAGGTACGTGATGCACGGGGAGTGGGGGGTAGGTAAAGTGGAAGGATGGTCGCTTGCACGGCAGGCTGTCAAGGTCAACTTCGAAAAACGTCCGGCATATACCATGGGGCTCAAATTGGCATACAACCAACTCACTCCCTTACCGGAATCGCATTACCTCATTCGTTGCTACGATGATCCGGAGGGTACGCGCCGCACGGCAGAGAGCAAGGAGGGTATGCTCGACTTTATCACCTACGTGCTGGAGCACAATTTTTCTCTGCGTGAGGGGATCGATGAGGTTCTGCCGATGTCAATGGATGACTTGGAAGCGAACCTGAACGGTCGGGTGATTCCGCCGGAGCACTGGAAGACATGGTGGGAAAGGGCACGCATAGCCATGCGTCAATCCCCGCAATTTCGCCTACCCACGAAGCGCGGGGAGCCGATCTGCCTGAGGCATGCTGCAAGTGCGGCAGAAGCCCTAGTAAAGGATTACGAGGACGGGGGAACGCTGGAGAGCTGTGTGCGTGTCTTGGATCAGGCTCACTTGGGTGAAGTGCTGAAGGGCGAAACTGAGCAGGCAGCTCAATTGGTGGTTGCCATGGAGAGGGATATCGTCAAGGACCGTCTTGAGCCGCAGCACGTGCTGGAGCTCATCATTATCCGCGATGAAATCATGGCGACAGTCGGTGGTAAAGCGGCAGACAAGAGTGCGCTGGAGGCAGCCGTTCACGCAGCAGGCACGGAAAAACTTACCACATTGGCGGAGCGCGTGGCAGTTCTGTCGCCCGAAGAACTGGTAAACTACATCGGTGAACTTTCTCCGGCTCGCCAGCAACTCGTGTACTCCGCCATCGCCGAAGCTTTCCCCGACTCATGGCAGAATGTCATGACTCACCTCTTCTTCAACGGCGGGTCCCGCGTTACGCCGCATGCTGCATCTTTCATCCTTCAACACGGTGATAAAGATCAGCTCTTTGCGGAAGTATTTGCCGGTATCTCGAGTCAAACCCTTCGTCCGAGCGTCCTCATCTGGATATGTAAGGAACGTCACGGCGTCTCCAAAGAAATTGTCGATAAGATGAAAATGGCTCTTGGGGCTGCTATCATCAGCGCGATCGAACGAGACTCTGCTGACGGTGCCCCGAATCGTGCTCTGCGTTTGCGCAATATGCTCTTGGAAGACAACGAGCTGGCAAAGGATTTGGTAACGGGACTGACCGAGTCGGAGGCGCGCCCCTTTGCCAAAGCGATTTACGACTCGTCGGTCATGCTCGATATGGACCGCAATTTCCTGCTGGCCAATATGATGAAAGTACACAGCGGCTTGCAGGAAATCGCACTTGCACGCTCTGCCCCCAAAGCCAAGCAAACCCTTTACGTTTCCCTGCGCTCGTATGCGGCTCGCAAGGCGGAATACGAAGAGATCATCAACGTCAAGATTCCCAAGAACAAGCATGACTTGGAAATCACCCGCGCGGAAGGTGACCTCCGAGAAAACGGCGGTTACCAAGATGCCAAGGCAACTCGCCAAGTGCTTGTTCGTCGCTCCGAAGAGCTCTCACGCTTACTTGCCTTGGCTCAACCTACGGACTTTCGCGGTGTTCCGTGTGACGTGGTGGGCATGGGCACCTCCGTGACCTTCCTGACCGAAGATGGTAAAGAGGTTGTCTACACAGTACTGGGGGCGTGGGATTCTGTGCCGGAGGAGCGCGTGGTGGCGTACAGCTCGAAGCTGGGAGTCAAACTCACGGGACACAAAGTGGGAGATACGCTCCGTTTGCCGCTCGAAATCGGTGGTGAGCAAGTCAAAATGACCATCAGCAGCATTAGCCCGGCTCCGGACCGCCTGATCTACCCGGACCAACCCGCCCAATAATTTTTTCCCCCCATGCCTTCACTCCGTGACATAACGCGTGAGTGCTTGCATCACTTGCAGGAACGGGGCATGGTATATGTCGCGTTGGATGACGATGCCCGGGCAGTCTTGCGCAATTGGTCGGTACCTGCTCAGCAGCATCATCCGCCCCGTGCGTCATCCCAAAGTACCTCCCTCAATACCCCGGAAGAGAAAATAGCCTACCTGCGGAACCGTGCTCAGCACTGGGCGGCAGCCCGCAATCTGGGTACTCTGCGCGATCGCATGGTTTTCTCCGTGGGGAATGTGCACTCGAAGCTCGTATTGGTGGGAGAAGCCCCGGGCTACGATGAAGAACGCCTCGGTGTTCCCTTTGTCGGCAAAGCCGGGCAGAAACTTGACGGTATCCTGCGTGCCATGGGGCTGCCACGCGAGCAGGTTTACATCACCAACATCTGCAAATTTCGCCCCTCCATGGGTGCCAACCAAGGGACGGCCAATCGCGCCCCGAACGCCGCTGAAATTGCGTCCTGCCTCCCCCTCGTGCAGGCGGAACTGCGCGCGATTGCACCGGCATGCATCGTGTGTCTGGGTGCCTCTGCAGCTCGCGGTCTGCTGGCTCAGGATGTTAACGTGAGCGTGTCGAGTCTACGCAGTCGGTGGTGGGATTACAACGGTACCCCTGTGCGCGTAACCTACCACCCGAGCTACCTCCTGCGCAACGGCTCACTCTCCGCCCGCCGAGCGGTGTGGGAGGACATGCTGGCGGTCATGGAAAAGCTCGGTCTCCCGATCAGTGATAAGCAGAAAAACTTCTTCAAAACGTAGGTCGTTCCACACCTGTCCCAAGAAAATTTTCGAGAAACGCCGCCATGCTAATCCCCATGCTGCTTTCAGACGCTCTGCGTACCAAGGGGGCTTCAACGTCGCGGGTGCGTGGATTTTCTCCCCACGCGCCTTCTCTGCTTCGCTTTCTCTCAGCGCATCCGCGCAACTCCGTTGCGCCTAACTCCTTCACTTCGTACTTGATCGCCCTCGCGTCTTCCTGCCTCAAAGTCATCGCCCATCACTAGGTCTCTAATTTATTCGGGACAGATATGATTTGGGACAGGTGTGTATGTGGTGAGGTGCGGTCTATTTTTCCGGACTTCCGTCTTTTATTTTCCGTCTTGCTTGGTACCCGATATAGGCGGGTAATCCGAACACGAGGAGGAGCAGCAGAGGCGTGAAGACGTAGTAGAACAGACGCAGGTAAAAGATGCAGGTTGGGTCGTTCAGCGATGCCCCGGTTCGCCACCACTGGTAGCACCGCGTGGGGTTCCACGTGACCACCCTTCCCGGGAAGAGGTGCAGCAAGCCGCGCCGCCCCATAGCTCGGGGATCTCCGAGATCGGATGCACTCACGTACCAGCCGTCTGCCATTTCCTGCTCCTCCGCCTCTTCATAATACTTTGCCAAGAGGAAAGCTGCCTGCGGAGAGGAGGAAGGGGCGCGTGCGGCAGCCTCCAACATGGCTATTCCGCGCTCGGTATCTTTGGCGACCCCCGCCGTGCCGTTCAGCATACGTTCTCCGAGGCGCACCATAGCGTCCCGCTGACGCATTCCGGCAGCTTGGCGCAAAAAGGGGTGCGCTTCTTCTACCTTTCCGAGCTGCTCGAGACGGTCGGACTTCAGGTAGACCGCATCCGGCACATTACCGCGAGCAGCGATGTCGAGATAATGGTCACCCAGTGCTGTATCCTTCGGTACATCTCGCCCGAAGAGATAAGCGCAGGCAACGACGTATGCCATGGTGGTGTCTTTGTGCTCATCCGCGAGTTTGCGGGCGTAACTGATGGCGGTGGCGTGGTTCTTCGGAGTACCGATGCCATTGTAATACGCTTTGAAGAGCTGCTCCAATGCCCACGGGGAACCGAGTTCCGCCGCTCGTTGGAGAGAGCGGAGCCCGCTTTCCGGGTCTCGGCGGGTGCCGGTGCCGTTCTGCTGCATGAGCCCTACCCAGTAGAGAGCCTGCGCATCCTTCCCGTCCTTCGCGCGCTCGGCATATATGGCGTACGCCTTTTTGTAGGACTGCTCGGCGAGGGGAATGTTGCCGACCCGGGCGTATATTTCCCCGAGCATGTATGCTCCCGTGGGGTCCCCTGCCTCCGCAGCGCGCGAAAACCATGTCGTGGCTTCCTGCATGCTCTGCGGTGTGTAATCCTCGCCTCGAAAATAACGAGCCCCGAGCAGGAGCATTGCCCTTACATCGCCTGTTTCTGCGGTCCGGGCAAGTAGGCTATTGTAATAGCGCGCCCAAGCACGTGCGAGCTCCGGATGCCCGGCTAGCGCGTAGCGCATATAGAGCTGTTGGGTAGCGTGTAAATCCCCACGCTCCGCACCTTGGCGAAGGGGAAGGAGCCGCTGCTCCAAAGCACTGTCCGGTCCCGGCGGAGGCATCTCCTCTTCCCCCCACCCCGACGGCGTAAGCCACAGCAGCACCACCGCAAGCAGCCCGCGCAACCCCGTTGCGCCCAGCTTCAATACTTCGCACTTGTTCCCCCTCGTGTTTTCCCGCGACAAAGTCATCTCTCCACTCTATGCTTTTTCCTAGCCCGACCATCCCTCCCCTTCCCGCCAAGGTGCCTCCTCCCCCTCGGACGTTCCTGTCCGCCGAGTCCTCCGCCGTTTGTGGGTCGTCTGCCGCCGTACACGGCGCGTTTGCCATCCCGTTTGCGCTGAACAGACTGTTTTCCCGCACCGGACCCGAACCGGGCACCGGCATTCCTGCGTGGACCGCCGCTGCGCGCACCCGCTCCAAAGTTCCGCCTACCTCGACCCTTCGAAGGAGCTTCCCTGCGGTGGTGCGGACGTCGCGGTGCTTCTGCCGCAGGCACTCGGTCTCCCCTCCTTCTGTGTGGGGAATACTGCGGGCGTCTTGTCGACTTTTTGCGCTCACTCCGCTCCGTTTCGAAGTCGGATTCGGATGATGCCTCCTCTTCGTCCTCAAAGTCATCGGGGTTAAATTGATAGTGGGCATCTTCCGCGATGGCACGCCGTGTCTCGCGGTCATTCATCTTCTCTGCGAGCTGCTCGCGGGAAAGTTTTCCGGCAGCGGGAAATGCCTGTGACGCCCCAAGTAACCCGCTCCGTCGCTTCGGGTTCGTTTCTGCCAGCTTTTCCTGCTCAGGCGTCAACACTACTGCATGCCCGGGCATTAGTTCGCCTCCCCACAGCGAACCAATACGCACTCGAACCAACTTGCGTACACGGTACCCCAAACAGGCAAACATCTGCCGGAGCTGGCGTCGCATCCCTTGGTTGAGCACCACACATGCCCGCCGAGGAGACAACCGCGCCACGTACTTTGCCTTAGCCTGCCCCTCCGGGATACGTACCCCCTTGAGTAACTGCACCAAGTCGGTGTTGTCGAAGGGTCGATCCAGTGTCACCCAATACTCTTTTTCCACGCCGTTTGCCGGTCGGGTGATGCTCTCGCTGTATTGCCCCTTATTCGTCATCAGGAGCAATCCTTCACTGTCTGTATCCAGACGCCCGACATAATTGACATAGTGGAATTTCGGGGGGAGCAGATCATAGACGGTGCCCTCGGCTCCTTGGGGCTCCCTACTGCACACGTACCCGCGCGGCTTGTTGAGCAACAGGGTTACAGGCTCCTTTGTCTCCACGCGCCTCCCGTTTACCTTCACATAATCGCCCGGGTGTACTCGCTCCCCGGCTTCAGCACGCTTCCCATTGATTTCTACCTGCCCGTCCCGTACCAGCTCGTCTGCCCTGCGCCGTGACTCGTAACCACAGCTTACCAAAAATTTATTGATTCGGATGCCTTCGCTCCCGCCTCCTTTTTCTTCTGTCGGTTGCATGTTGCTGTATAAAAATGACCCCGCAGACGCGCCGCCACGGCGAGGTCGCTCCCTGCCCCACGACCAGTATGCCACCGGCAGCCGCTCCCTCTCAAGCCCCGTCCTTAGGCTTCAAACTTGGTCTTTGGGAGCCCTATCGGACTCTGACCCTGCTTCCACTGCCCCCGCTCCCGAAGTAGCTTCACACGCTCAAATCGCTTTAGTACAGAGCGTTTTCCACCGACGGAACTGGCAACCTTGAGTGAGGAATGTTTAGACATATCGCGTCTTCGTTGTTTGTTGTTCTCGGCTCCCGCCTTGGGTGCCCTCCGACCCCTTGTACACCATGTCCCCAAAATTTGCAAGCACAATTTTTTGGCACTCCGTCATAATCCACACCTGTCCCAAATAAATTAAAGGCTTCGTGGTGGGCGATGACTTTGGGGCAGGAAAACACGGGGGGAAAAGAAGTACGAGGTACGAAGTACGATGTACGAAGTGGCAAAGCTGTGGAGTGGCGGGTGTGGTAGGCGGCGGTGACGTGCAGGGAAAACGTGTGAGGTGGGAGTGCGTGGTGCAATCGTTGGGTGCGGGTTGCAGGATGCGTTGCAAGTGTGAAGCGAACGGAAGGTGGAAGAACGAGGCGAATGGGAAGTACGAAGTACGAAGTGAAGGAGTTAGGCGCAACGGAGATGCGCAGAGGAGAAGGAAGGAGGCAAAGCCGAAACGACGCGTGGGAATCAAATCCATGCACCTGTGATGTCGAAGCTCCCTCGGTACGCAGAGCGTCTGAAAGCCGCATGGGGATTAGCATGGCGGCGTTTTTCGAAAATTTTATCGGGACAGATGTGGTGGGCGGCAGATGGGTCGGTCTTGCTTTCCGGCGGCAGCTATGGTATTTTCGCGGACATGGCAGAAGAGGTTGTAGAAGAGACCGGCATAGGGGAAGAAAGATTTCCTCGGGAGCCGGAGTGCATTGTGGTACGCGGCGGACGCGTTCACAACCTGAAAAATATTGATGTGGACATACCGCTCCACCGCATCGTAGGAATAGCCGGGGTATCCGGGTCCGGCAAGTCGTCCTTAGCTCTCGGAATTCTGTACGCAGAGGGGTCGCGACGGTATTTGGAATCGCTTTCCACCTACACCCGACGCCGCATGACCCAAGCGGAGAAAGCACAGGTGGACGAGGTGCTCTATGTACCGGCGGCACTGGCATTGCGGCAGCGACCGGGGGTGCCGGGTATACGCAGTACCTTCGGCACGGGGACGGAGTTGCTCAACATCCTGAGACTTATGTTTTCTCGTTTGGCAAATCACCGGTGTCCGCACGGGCACTATCTGCCGCCCACACTCGGGGTAGCGGCGGGGTTGGAGCTGACATGCCCGGAGTGCGGAGAACATTTTTTTGCACCCGGGGCAGAGGAGCTTGCTTTCAACAGCCAAGGGGCATGTCCCCGTTGTGACGGCACGGGGGTAGTGCGGACGGTGGATGAATCGACGCTGGTGCCGGATGAGACGTTGAGCATCGATGAGGGGGCGGTTGCCCCGTGGCAGACCCTGATGTGGTCGCTCATGAAGGACATCGCGCGAGAGATGGGCGTGCGTACGGATGTACCCTTCAACCAGCTCACGCAGCGCGAGCGCGATATTGTGTTTCGCGGTCCGGCCGTTAAGAAAAATATCATCTACCAGAACAGGACGAGTGGGGCAGCCGGTGATATGGACTTCACGTATTTCAACGCTACGTATACCGTCGAGAATGCACTGGCAAAGGTGAAGGACGAGAAGGGTATGAAACGCGTGGAAAAATTCCTGCGACAGGAGCAATGCCCGGAATGTGGGGGGACACGCCTCAGTGAACGCGCCCGAGCCCCCTTGCTGCGCGGGTTGACCCTTGCCCAAGTTTGCGAAATGTCGCTTGCGGACTTGGAGGAGTGGGTGGGGGGCGTGCCTGCGGCATTGCCGCCGGAGATGCGCCCGATGGCGCAGAGTATTTGTGCCTCCTTTCACGAAGTGGCGCGCCGCTTGATGGAACTCGGGCTTTCGTACCTCACGTTGGACCGCGCCGCGTCCACGCTGTCCACGGGAGAACGACAGCGAATGCAGCTGGCGCGGGCTGTTCGAAACCGTACAACCGGTGTCCTTTACGTGCTCGATGAGCCGTCGGTCGGTTTACACCCCGCCAACATCGACGGGCTGATCGGTGTGATGCGCGACTTGGTGGTGGACGGCAACAGTGTGGTGCTCGTGGACCACGATGTGCAGGTGCTTTCAGAGGCAAGTTGGCTCATAGAACTCGGGCCTGACGCCGGGACCGACGGCGGTAAAATCATGGTGCAGGGACCGCTCGCGCAGGTCGCGCGCTCCCCGCTGTCCAAAACCGGACCGTTCCTCATTGGCAAGGCAACCATTGACGTCGGCGGGCGTGTAGCATCGGACACTCTGTTTGACGAGGGAAGCATTTGTCTCGCGACCTCTGCCATTCATACCGTACACCCGCTCGAGGTGAGCATCCCGAAGGGGCGACTCACGGTCGTGACCGGAGTGTCCGGATCCGGCAAGACGACGATGGTGCTGGAGTGCCTCGTGCCCGCGCTGCAAGCCGCTCTCAAGGGGGAGCACCTGCCCCGCCATGTCCGCGCGATAGATGCGCCCGGCATTGAGCATGTGAAACTTATCGATGCGACTCCTATCGGTATCAATGTACGCTCCACAGTGGCGACGTATGCGGATGTGCACGATGAGTTGCGCAAGGTTTTTGCGCGCACGCCGGAGGCGAAAGCCCGTGGTTTCAAAGCGGGCGATTTTTCGTACAACACCGGACGCCTGCGCTGCCCCACCTGCGACGGCACGGGGATTATCAGCCTAGATGTCCAATTTCTGCCGGATGTGGAGATACCTTGTCCGGATTGCGGCGGTTCACGTTACTCCCGAGAGGCGGGCACCTTGCGCCGGGTACCCAAGCAGGGAACTGCGGCATACAGTCTGCCGGAGCTCATGGACATGAGCATCGATGCCGCCCTCGCACGGTGTGCGGACATGCCTCTCGTGGAGCGACGTCTGCGCGTTCTCAAGCAGCTCGGTCTCGGGTACCTTACCCTCGGGGAGGAAACGCCCGGTCTTTCCGGCGGTGAGGCACAGCGACTCAAGCTTGCCGGTGAGATGAATCGCGGTCAGGGAGATTCACTTTTTGTTTTTGATGAGCCGACTATCGGACTGCACCCACTGGACGTCCAATCTCTCTTGCGCGTCTTCCGTTCCCTGATCGACCATGGGGCTACCATCGTCATCATCGAGCATGACCTCGATGTCATCCGCAATGCCGATTACCTCATCGATATGGGACCCGGAGGCGGCGTGCACGGCGGTCGCATCATTGCTTCCGGACCCCCCGCCGCCATTGCTGCATGCCCCGAAAGTTTGACCGGCAAATATTTACGCAAACACTTGTCCCGAAAAGGATAGGTTGCCACATACCTGCCCCGACAAAATTCTCGGGAAACGCTGCGATGCTAATTCCCATGCGGGTTACAAACGCCCAACAGGAAGTACGAGGTACGAAGTGGCAAAGCCAAGGAGTGGCGGGTGTGGTAAGCAATCGGATCGTGTGAGAAAAACGTGCGTGATGAGAGTGTTGTGGCAAGTCGTGTCATGCGTGATGAATACCGGTGCCACGCGAGCACCTCTTCATGGCTTCGCATACTACAGACGTGTCATCCTCACGGGTACTCTGATTTATTCCCCTCGCGTCGTTTCAGCTTTGCCTCCTCCACCCCCACCCGCGCAGCTTTGTTGCGCCTCATTCTTTCACTTCGTACTTGATCACCTTCGTGTTGCCACGCGACGAAGTTATCGCACTACTCTAAGTGTTTAATTTATTTTGGTCAGGTTTGGCACCGGGTCTGCGGAGGGAGAGTCTTTTGTGGGCACGGTGGGCGCGGAAGCCGCCGGGTAGGTTGCAGGTGTGGGTAGGGGCTTGGGGAGAGAGCAGTTCACACACGTTACACACGCAGGCTTCAGATATATCCGGCACGCCCCCACGCTTCAAAAAATGCTGCACCACTGCCTTGCAGAAGGCGACAGGTTTGTCCGCCAAAAAGGGCAGGTAAAGTCTCCCCTGCGGGTCGAGCAGGGGAAGAGCCTCCAGTGCGGTACTGAGGGCATCCTGCACTTCTCCTTGTAGGCGTGCTCCCCGCAACAGAGACGGTACGACATCTCGCCCGAGGGCAGCTTGCAGAGCCGGTAGCACTTGCAGCCGAATGGCATTGCGTGCGGCGGCGGTGGGGTCGGCGTTGGTGGCATCCTCGCACCAATCCTGTCCCCGGCTGCGCAGGAATGCGGAAATCTCCTCCCGGCGTACGCGCAGCATGGGACGCAGCCACGTGATGCCCTCATCCACGCGTTTCGGGAGCATGCCGCGCAGTCCGGCAGAGCCGCGTGCCAGATTAAAGAGCACGGTTTCGGCTTGGTCTTCTGCGTGGTGGGCGAGGGCGACTGCCGAGAAACCCACTCGGCGCGCATGTGCTGCCAGAATTCGCCGACGCTCCTGACGGGCAGTTGTTTCCAACGATTCCCTGCGCTGCGCGGCTAGGGCAGGGACATCCACCCGGTACACCTTCAAGGGTACCCGTTGAACCGCGCACAATTCGCGGCAAAATTGTACATCCGCATCCGCCGCTGAGCCGCGAATGCCGTGATGCACATGACAGGCGGACACCGCTACATCGTGTTCGAGCAGGAGGAGAAGAAGAGCCACAGAATCCCTTCCGCCGCTTAATCCGACGACCACAGGCTGCTGCGGCACATCAAAGGGTATCGCGAGACCCGGCATGATGGGAGCTCTCAGCGGTCTTTGGGCCGCTTCTCAGGTATCAGTTTCTCCGGATTAATTTTGCGGAACAACTCTTTGGCATTCAAGTTTTCACTATCACCCACCTCGAACTGCTGTACCACGCCACTGGCGTATGCTACCATGATGGTGTCGCGGTGACGTCCCAACGTGGGCACCACCATGCGCTTGAAATCCGCATAACAGGTCACGCTCTTCCGCGCCTCAGGTATACCGTCGCTCAACCAAGGCAGCATATCGAGTCTCTTTTTCCCCAGCGTGCGTATTTGTGAGTTCGGATTGTCCTTATCTTCCGAGCCATCCGTCCACGACACGTATGACACCGTTTTCGTGCTTGCCTCCATCAGGGTGCCGTCATCGATTTCATGCCGGTGGTCCCCCGGGCAATGGAAAATCGCAGATACTTTCATCTTATGACGCGAATTGACCGGGAGTACGGTGGAGTCAAGTTTCTGTGCCAACGCCAGCCACCAACCCTCCGCTTCATTCATCTCCTTTGTATCCTCGTCATCAGCCATCCCACTTGTCGGCAATAGATTGCGCGTCGCCATATCCTGACCGTACTTCGCCCCCAACTTTGCGAGCTGATCAATGTTGGCACGACACTTTACCACATCCCCCGCATTGATGTAGCTCATCATCAGCGGTGCCGCTATCCCAAGTAACACCCCCAGTATTGCAATCACCACGATGAGTTCTATCAGGGTAAATCCCCTCTTTTCTCTCTTCGCTTTCATAGTTGCACCTTCTACCATACCTCCCCGGAAATGTCAAGCCCGCATCTGCCCTAGGCAAAATATGAGCTTCGTGGTGGGCGATGACTTTGCAGCAGGAAGACACGGGGGAATGGAAGTACGAGGTACGAAGTATGAAGTACGAAGTGAAGGAGTTAGGCGCAACGGAGCTGCGCGGAGAGATGTGGAGGAAACGAAGCGGAAACGATGCGTAGAGACCAAATCTACGCAGCCGTGAGGTTAAAAAAAAACCTTAGTACGCAGAGCGGGTGCGAGCCGCATGGGGACTGGCATTGCAACGGTTTTCGAAAATTTTATTTGGGACAGAAGCGAGTAGGTGTACATTTCTGCTTGCCACGGAGATAGGTCAATGCTATGATAGCGGCGGGTTATGCCGCAAAACCTTACCAATAAGCCTAAATTCGACTTCAGGATAGAGACCGCTGAGGTGCGCAGGGAGAAGCAGGGATTTCTTTTTTATGTACTTCCCCCGCTGCTGGTGCTCGGTGTTTTTGTCTACTGCGACATGAAGAGTCCCGAGAAAGCGGCGGTTTCGGCATCTCCGGTAGTGCAGAAGGTGCACTACTCTACCACGGCACAACCGGTGTCTGACGAAGAATTGGGCGAGGAAGAGGAAGGGGAAGAGGAGGAAACGGGAGAAGGGGAGGCGGCTGATGAATGATGTAGCGGCGGTACCGGATGCGGCACCCGTCACCATGGCACCGACGGGGCTCGTCGTACCACCTCGCCCTGTGATTCCACACATCATCGGCGATGGTTCCGGATCGGACATCTGGCGGGCAGCGCGGCGCGTCATCGATGGTGCCGTGGAGCAAGCCTACGGGGGCTGTCGCAGCATAGTTTGGAAAGAAGTTTTAGCCGGTCAAAAGGCGGCTGATTTGCTCGGGAGTTGGCTGCCGGAGGAGACCATTCAAGCTTTTCGTGAGCATTTGATAGGCATCAAAGGACCGCTTACCACACCGGTGGGTGGTGGCATGCGCTCCCTCAATGTGGCATTGCGCCAAGCCTTAGACCTGTATTGCTGTCTGCGCCCCGTGCGCTCCTTTGTTGGGTTGGAAACACCGGTGAAACATCCGGAGCTGGTGGACATGGTGATATTCCGCGAAAACACGGAGGACATTTACGCCGGTATTGAATTTGCGGCAGGAACTCCGGAGGCACAGGAGCTACTCTCGTGGCTGTCGACGCATTACCCGGAGCGAGCCGGGAAAATCCGTTTTCCGGAGTCATCGGGTTTCGGTATCAAAGCCGTTTCCCGCGAGGGCACGGAGCGCCTCGTCCGCGCCGCCATCCGGTACGCCGCCGATCACCGGCGACCCTCGGTCACCCTCGTCCACAAGGGCAACATCATGAAATACACGGAGGGTGCCTTTCGTGACTGGGGGTATACGCTGGCAGAGCGTGAATTCGGAGCACAACCCGTCGACAAGGGTTCGTGGCGTAAACTCCCCAATGGCATCATCATCAAAGACTGTATTTGCGACGCTTTCTTGCAGGAAATCCTCTTGCACCCGGAAGAGCACTCAGTGGTGGCTACCCTCAATCTCAATGGTGACTATTGCTCGGATGCCCTAGCAGCGCAGGTGGGCGGCATCGGCATCTCCCCGGGTGCCAATATCAACTACATCACGGGGCACGCCATCTTTGAGGCTACCCATGGCACTGCCCCAACCCTCGCAAACCAAAACAAGGTCAATCCCTCATCGTTCCTCCTTTCTGCCCAAATGATGCTCAGCTACATGGGTTGGGATGAAGCGGCGGAGATTTTGCTCCTCGCCCTTCAGTCCGCTTTCCGCAATCGTGAAGTCACTGCCGACCTCGCTCAACAGCTCCCCGGTGTCACAGCCTTAAGCACTTCCGAGTTTGCCGACGCCCTCCTTGCACACATCTCCTCCTGACCTCTCTCCATGCCGGACCCCCGCTACGTGCACGGTGCTTTTAGTGCGATCGCACCCCGGTATGTCGCCGCCAACCACCTACTATCTCTCGGGGCGGACATTCTGTGGCGTGTCCGCGCCGTGGAAATCATCTCCGAGTGGCATCCCCTCAATTTGTTGGATATAGCAACCGGCACGGGCGACCTTGCCCTACACATCTCCCGTGAACTGCCGGAAGTGGATGTCCTAGGGGTCGACTTCTGCGAACCCATGCTCGCCGTTGCCCGCCGTCGCGGTCTCAGGCACCTCCTCTGCGCCGACGCTATGCATCTTCCCCTGCCGGACAACTCTTTCGATGCCCTCACGACCGCTTTCGGTCTGCGCAACCTGCCGGACTACCCGGCTGCCCTGCGTGAATTCCGCCGCGTCCTCCGCCCCGCCGGTCACCTCCTCGTCCTCGAGCTCTCTATTCCATGCGGTTGCGCCGCCGTCCCTTACCGCTTCTACCTCCACCGCATTCTCCCCCTACTCGCCGCCTGCATCACCGGCGAACGCTCCGCCTACTCCTACCTCGGCGATTCCATCGAGCATTTCCCTCGCACCCCTACTTTCCTCGACCTGCTCTCCCTCTCCGGCTTTTCCTGCCCCACCGTCCTTCCCCTCTTCGGCGGCATCGCGACAATTTACACCGCGAAAAACGGTCCGTAATCACTGGTACAACACTCAGGGCGCGCAAGAATACAAAGTCACGAATGCTGACATTTCCCCCTGCATCTCGTTGCGCATTTTGTGAACCTGACTTTCTGCGAATTTCGGTAAAACTTGACAAGGTAATCGCTGTGTATTAGCATGAACGCATGAGATCGAACCACGAGTCTGCCAAGGGGTATGTATATATACTCACGAATCCGAGTTTCCGAGAGGACTGGGTCAAAATTGGAAAGAGCTCACGCCCTGTCAATGTACGCTCCAAGGAGCTCGATAACACGGCTGTTCCCCTCCCTTTTGAAATATTTGCCACGCTTGAAACGGTTAAATTTCACGAGGCGGAGACGTTGGTTCACGAAATGATAGATGATCTGACCGATCTGCGCATCAGGCAAAACAGGGAGTTCTTTAACATAAAACCCGCAGCTGCCCTTAAAATATTTTATCGCATAGCTCGAGTCATCGATGATGCCATAGTCGTTGAACGCGGAAAATTGAGGGATGGGGACGGTAAGGAGGGTGTGGGAGGTAGTGGGAAGCCCCCTCGCAAGAGAGGTGAGATTTTCGACTTCTATAAGGCAGGTATCGAAAAAGATGAAATAGTCACATTTACACCGACCAGTGCGGATGTCAAAGTTATTTCCAATAAAAAAATCAGATACGAGGGACATGAATACTCTCTCTCTGGATTTGCAAAAGAGTTTATGCCGGATGTGTTAAGGACTAAAACGAACTCCTACCATGGACCTAAGTTCTTTACATACAAGGGGCGAGGCTTAGTCGACGTTTGGAACGACTATGTAAAAGCTAAAAAATCCGCAAACCCTGATGTAGATATGCCGAGAAAAGTTGATACTATGGCTGGTCCGTCCGTTCCAGAGACGGGAGACCGCAAGCCTCCTTTTAGGTTTAGTATGGTCGGCATCAAAATTGGGGAAACTGTTACATTCACCCCGACCAATATGGATGTCAGGGTAGCGTCCGATAAACAAGTGGAATACGGAGGGCAGAATTACACGCTCACCGACTTCGCCCGCAAGTTTATACCTAGAGACAGGAGAAATGCATCGAATGCTTACCGAGGACCTAAGTACTTTACATACATGGGTCGGATGCTAGACGACATCCGGAATGAATTGCAGAATTAGGACACCCCACCTACCGCACTCTCTACCCCATCCTCTCTCACTCGGTCGCCCTCCCTCGGCTTTGTCGCGCCGTACTTGCCGTTCGCCTCGTGCGTCGTACTTCATGTTTGTGACGTATGTGGGAGAACTCCTTGCCGCAGAATAACAAAAATGTTTAAGTACAGAGCTAAGCCTATCTCTGTTCGTCTAAACATTGATATTACATCCATTGTGTGATCCGTCGTTTGCCGTTTGGAGGGAAATTTCCACACAACTCAATAACAAAATGCTTAAGTACCGTTGCTGCTCCCATTCCAAAAATTTCCCGCAAAATGTCGCAGTTTCAGCTCCTCTGCAGTTCTCACGCTCTCCACTCCCCGAGGGTATCACTCCACAGTTATGCCACTTCGTACTTCATCCCTTACTCTAGGTATTCCCTGAGGATATTCGAGTAGGACCGCTCTTGAATTTTATCGCGCAACCTTCCATTGCCGAGATGATCGGGGGCGCATAAACGGATGAGATTCCCCAGTTTCTGTGCCCATCCCCGAAGATTGACATCGGCATTACCGCTTTTTCTGTAGGCTGCGGCGGAGATGAGTCGTGTCTTCTTGCGATTGCTGTCTTTGCAGGCGAGGAAAAGCTTACCTGTGCGCACATCTCGTATAGTGAGCTCGATGCAAATATCCCCCTGAGCAAAGCTGCCGACCACACCGGTCATCCCGGGTACTTTCGAAAAGGGACTAAGTACGTTCGACAAAACGCGTAAAACGGGGTTTTGCGGGCGGAAGTGCACCAATGCCATATCTACTCGTATATCGGCATGCTCGGGTTTATCGGTGAGTACCCAGTGTTGATGATTAGCTTCATTCGCTTTCCGCAGTGCATCTCCGACATACCTGACGATGTAGTCCTGCATCTGCGACACCATAAGAGGAGCCAGCTCCGGTTCGTCATCCACGACTTTCGATACATCCAGCGGTGTGATGCAGATTGCTCCTTTCTTTTTATGCAGGTACGGGTTACCGCCGCCCCATGTCCATCCTCCATCCACCAAGGCTTTCGGAGCGCGCCGGAGTTCCACATCATACAACCCACTCTCAGATGCTAGGCTGTGCACCTGCGAACACGAACTGCATATCAGCACTAAAAGTGAAAGAAAGAGTAAAATAATGCGGTTTCTCATGCACCGCATTGTACCATATATCTCCCATGCAGACAAGTACGAAGGACTACACCTGTCCCAAGAAACTTCCCGACACTCGCTGCAATGCCGGTGCTTATGCGATTTGCTTGGCATACCACGCTTTGCGTTTTCCCGCAACGAAACCATTGCACACCGCTAAGCCTTTCATTTCTGCGGGATGGGTTTGATTCAGTTTATTTTTTTCGTGTCCTACTGCGTATACCCTGTTCCCTGTCGATGGCGCGTTGTTTCCAGAGGGGGAGTTCGGAGGAGCGGGAAGCCTTGCGGCGGGCTTGTTTCTTTGCGACTGCTGCGGCATGGCGGGCTTCCTGTGCGCTGCGTTCGCGGGCGAGACGAGCTTCATCGATGCGTTTTTGCACACGGGCGGAGTGTTCGTTACCGGCGGGGAAAATTCGCCAAGGACCAATGCCGGACGACTCCGTGATGGGGAGACAGATCATTTGAGGGTCAATGAAGCGGATTTGACGATAGAGTAGGTCGCGTATGAGAGACAGCAAACTTTTGGCGGGGAAGAATGCGCTACCACCCGGTTCGATGGTGAAGGCGATGCGGATATGCTTGGCATGCAGACTCATGCGAGCCATGTCACGCAGGGAAATACCTTCCGCCGGTTCTTCATCCGGTGCGCAGAGAGCGGCAGTGCGCAAGAGGAAGAGGCAATCGCGTACCTTGCGACAGAGTTTTTCTACGAGCTCCTGCACCTTGGGACGCGCGTTGAAACGGTAGTCTTTCACTTCGATGAGCCAGAGTTCTTTCTTCCCGGGGTGGTAGAGCATGAAGTCCATCTCTTTGCAACTGTTGCAGAAGTTCTGGGCATGTCGCGCATAGAAGGGAGAGCACTCCGAGCGGCACACCAAGTACCCCGCATCAAATTGAAAGCGGTACAAGCCTTCCACGCAGGAGGCACCGGGGCGGTAAGATTCAGATGCCATAGTACCCTCCCGGTACGTGAAAAAATGCCCTGAGTATCGGAGAAAGATGCAACCCCGGTGCCGGACGCGCGAGTTCTTTACTTCGTGAAGTGTAGCACATCATCGGGCATGCAGTGGGGAGGGGATGTGGAGGGCGACGCAGAGGAGGCGGCTTGACTGAGGTAGCGGTCCGCCTGCTCAGTTTCTGCTTGCAGACTATCCAAGGGACCAAGTTCATCTGCGCTTTCACCCTCCTGCACTTGTACGGCACCAAAGAGCTCACCGGAGGCGTGCAAACCGATGAAACGGCGCGGGATTGCGCGAAAACTACTGCGCTGCAAGTGGATCATCAACTCGCGTAGCAGGAACAGACTGTGCGTCGTAAGGATCAGCTGCACCCCGGCGTCGCAGAGTTCGAGTATCGTACCGCAGAGCAGGGGAAGCTGTGCCGCATTGAGATTCATCTCCGGCTCGTCCCAGAAAAGAGTGTCCCCGGCACGCAGAGAGCCATTTTCGAGCAGCATGCCTAGGGTGCACACGCGTTTGAAACCTTCTGCCAAGAGACTCAGTTCCAGCGGTTCACCCTTGCCCCGCTGGAAGAGGAAGCGGGCCCCGCTGCTTCGCTGTAATCTTCCCTGCACAGTCGTGTGGATCAGCTTGAGGACTCGCCGCATAGATTCGGACAAAGAGGCCGTCGGACGGGGTTCCAAGGCGCGGCAGAGGTCTTGGGATGCACCATCCAGCAAGTCCGGGTAGTGCTTACCTACCTGCACGTAGCAGGGGAAGAGCGAGAGTATATCCCGCGCGGGGATGAACAGGGCACGCTCCCGCAAAAAGCGGTCGGGCATTGCGGAAATCGAGATGCCTTGCCCGTTTTCCTCTTGCGAATTGAAGGCAAAAGCGAGATTAGCCGAGCCCGGCGGCACTTTTTCTCCGACGAAGGATGCCTGAACGAAAGCCGAGGGACTCGAGGCGCGTCGTGAGACCAAGGAGGAGAGCTGTTGAGCGGCAAAGACCCGGAGCAAGTGGTGCTGTAGGCGATATTCCTCTGCCCATTTCTCCGGGAACTCGCGACGCGGGCTTCGCTCCATCCAGCGACAAAGCGCGTAGAGTAGCCGCATCAGGTGACTCTTCCCCGTGTCATTGCCACCGACAATGACGTTGAGCCCTCCGGCAAAGTCGACATGTGTCTCGCGGAGGAACACCGTCACCCCGCGCAATGACAGCTCTCGGATCATCTGCTACTGCGGATCGTACTCCACACGAGTTCCGCACCCGTCCCGTAGAATCCCAACCGTTCCATGCCGCAGACACGCAAAATCCCCCACTTCACACGTGCGGCTGGGGCAATGGCACTGCGACGGGCGAGACTAGAAAGTGTACGAGAACCCAATGCGGGCGGTGTTGTAGTATTGGTGGTGAGAGGAGACACTGTCGCTGGCACCGGAAAAACGGATCGAAGGACGCGCCGTGGACCCGCCGATTTGATAGGCGGCAAATACCTCAAATTGATCCGAAAGCGGAAGGCGAAGCCCTACCTCAGCGGAATATGCCAAACCGATAGATGAGTCGTGAGAACTCGTCGCAACGTCTGCGCTGACTCCTTCACATTTTATGCTGCGCGCCATGACACCCGCATTGAGACCGGCATAAAAGGCGGGATAAAGGTGGTCGTGAGTCCCGTCATCCTCCTCGAGCGGTATCGTAAAGCGCACCCCGGGCATCAGCGAGAAGTTATTGACATCGAAGGAGTCCGAACGTGCCGTTTCGGTCACAGTAACATCGACCGGAGGAACACCTTCTACTGCTCCTGCGTTTGTCGGTTCATCGTAGGAGTCGCTGCCGTAGGAGTAAGCAAAGCGCAGGTTGAAGGAGACGTGCTGTGAGTAACTGCGAACGAGTGTAATATCCGCACCGTAGGTGTGCACACGCGGTGATTTTCCCCAATCCCCGTCCATGATATCCTTCATGGCGAAGTTGGCATTGCCCGCCACTTCTACCGACCATATCGATTTTTCGTACGCGCTGTCACTCACGAGTGTGCTCCGACCCGCAGAGGGGTAAAACGTCTGCTGCGCGCAAGCCACCCCGGTGTAGCCGAGCAGAACGAGACCAATGAGGGAATATGCAGTTTTCATCATGATGACGGTATTCTACGCCATTCCGATGCAAATTACAAGCGAAAAATGCACACAAAAACCAAACCGCCACCACCCCCGTCCCAAGAAAAATACGAGCTTCGTGGTGGGCGGTGACTTTGAGACAGGAAGACGCGGAGGAATGGAAGTACGAGGTACGAAGTGAATAAGTTAGGCGCAACGGAGTTGCGCAGGAGAGTTGAGAGGAGGCAAAGCCAAAACGATGCGAGGGGAATAAATCAAAGCACCCGTGAGGATGACACGTCTGTGGTATGCGAAGCCATGAAGAGGTGCTCGCGTGGTGCCGGTATCCAGCACGCATGACACGACTTGCCACAACACTCACATCACGCACGTTTTCCCTACACGACCCAATTGCTTACCACACCCGCCACTTCTTGGCTTTGCCACTTCGTACCTCGTACTTCCTGTTGGGCGTCTGTAACCCACATGGGGATTAGCATTGCGGCATTTCCCGAAAAATCAGAGACTTCTGCGTTGGGCAGGGGGGAGGACACCACCGAAGGCAATGTCTCTTCCCCCCTGCACGATTACACACATTACAGCACTGACGAAAATTCAGAAGGAGAAAACGCCTTGGACACCGTAGACGCAGGCGTCGCGGGTAGCGCGGTAGGCAGGATCGTGGATATACTGGAAGTGGGGCACTATTTTGAACCACTTGTTAACCTGCAAACTGTACGTGAGCTCCAGCACAGACTCGCGGTTGTGCCCGGCACCATCTTCCGCGAGGTAGGGAGCCGTGCCCTTGAAAACACCATACGAGATGCCGAAGAAATCATCCTCGCGCGCAGGGAAGGGGTGGACGTGTGCTCCGAAGGAAATTTCCGCTGCGTTTCCTAGGTCTTGTTTGGCACCGAAGCCCGAGCGAAGGAAAAGTGAGATACAATCTGCCGGAGAATACTCTACACTGCCGACCAGCCCGGCATTGCGTCGGCGACGGGTCGTACCGTCCTCGCTTTCAGTGTCGATCACTTGAAAGAAGGGGTTGAGGCGCAGCGTTCCCTTGCCCTCCGCGAAGAAATGCCCGTATTCACCGACGACGCAGTACCCATCGCTCTCCCCGTTGAGCGGGTCGTACCCCATCTCGACACCGGTGCGACTCACGGCTGCCATGACGTAATTTTTGCGACCGAGCTCCACTTGCACCACGGCACCCGCGTTGCTGTCAACCAACGGCAGGATCGTGGAGTTGACGAAGCCGGAATTGACGAAGGAAGAGAAGGTATCGTTGGCGATGCTCACGGCGTCAAAATAATTCGTGAGGTTGACCATACCGGCGATGATGCAGGCGCGCTTGCCGTTGAAGAAGTGCATGAGAGCGACCTCCGGGAAGAAGAAATCGCGGGGACCCATCACATCGGGGTGCACCGAAGTGGAGGTACCGAAGCCTTCCGTGTAGGTAGCGGAGCCGTTGGAGCGTACGGAATCCGGGTCGAGTGCCCAAGTTCCGGACACCTCCACGCGCAGCCAAGTGCCGCCGTTGACGTCATCCTGGATAAGCCGCTGATTGAGCTGACCGTGGATGAGGGCGAGGTTGTTGTTACCGTTGGTATCCGTAGACGCGCGGTGAGTGCCCCAGTAGCCATAGGCGAGGTCCAGCCCCCATTGGGTGCCGTATTTTTCGTGTGCCTCGATCTTGTAAGCAGGGTCACCTTCCTCCGGGGTAAACATGTTGATACCCTCGAGGATGTCGCCCGGCTTTGCGGATTCATCGGCTGTTACCAATGCCGGTGCGGCGAAGAGACCGACCAGCATTCCTGTTATCATGTTCATTGTGTTCATGTCTTATTTTTTTGTTGTTGGGAAAATTGACGCAGGAGCATCCGCCCGAGCAATGGGAGCAGTTACCGCAGGATGAGCAGGACGATTTCTTATTCCGGCAAGCAAAAACTGCCCAGATTGCTGCGATGAGGAGGATGGCACCGAGGATGATGTCGCCCATAGACGTGCGAGGGTGTTAGTGAGAGGCAGGTGAAGAGCGGCGGAATAGCATGTAGAGCACAGCGAGAGCGACGATACACGCCGCGATTTGACCTGCGGCGAGGGTGCCTGTGGATGCCCACATCCCGAATTGGAATACCATGAAGGACACGAGGTATGCCCACACACACATGTAAGCGATGGCAAACCAGGTCCAGAGACCGCTGTTCATTTCACGGCGGATAGCCCCGCAGGCGGCAAAGCACGGCGCACAGAGCAGGTTGAAAAGCATGAAGGAGAGGGCACTCAGAGTAGAAAACGCCCCGGCTTCCTGAATTTCTTTGGCAACCCCCGTCGATTCTTCATCTTCCTCCACACCGAAGAAAAATTCGACGAGCCGCGTAGACCAATCTTTTTCATCGGACGGTGCTTCCTCGGGCTCAGCGGCGGGCGCGGCGGGAACAGCGGCGCGTACTTCGGCATCCGCCTGCCACAGGAGCATCGACAGAGCACTCAGGGCGTTGCATTTGGGGAAGGGGCTGCTGTTCGGTAATTCGTCCTCGGCTTCTTCTTCAGCCGGTGCGGCGGTCTCATTTGCCTGCTCCTCCTTGTCGGTGCCCTTGCTGTAAAGCACACCGAAGGTACCGACCACGTTTTCTTTTGCCACCAGACCGGTGACCGTAGCCACAGCGGGACGCCAGTCTCCCCAGCCCAACGGAGTGAAGATGGGAGCAAATCGGTGCCCGACGTCGGCGAGCATGCTCTGCTCTACAGCCGCTTCATCCTCGGCAGTATTCAGGTAGCGGAGCCCCCACGTGTAGTTGCTCGCGAACCAGATCAGGGCGGAGGCGAGGAAAATGATGGTACCGGCTTTGCGGACGAAAGCCTTGCAGCGTTCCATTGCCCGCAGGTTGATGTTCGTGCCGCGTGGGGTATGATACGGCGGAAGCTCCATCACGAAGGGGGTGTATCCCCCCGCAAACAGGGGAGTTTTACGCAGAATCAGCCCACCTAAAATAACCGACGCGATGCCCGCGAAATAGGCAATGGTAGCCATGCCCGGACCCTGACCGACGACGGCACCGATGAGCGCGATGATGGGAAGTTTTGCGCCGCAGGGCACGAAGGTGGTGAGCATAATCGTCATGCGCCGGTCTTTCTCGTTTTCGATGGTGCGCGTCGCCATGATCCCCGGCACGCCGCAACCCATCGAGACAAGCAGGGGGATAAACGACTTTCCGGAGAGACCGATTGTCCGGAAGATGCGGTCCATCATGAAAGCCACCCGTGCCATGTACCCGCAGTCCTCCAGCAAAGAGAGCAGCAGGAAAAGCACAGCCATCTGCGGCAGGAAACCGAGTACCGCTCCCACACCTGCCACGATGCCGTCCCCCACCAACGAACGGAGCTGGTCACTGCAATCCAAGCCCACGCGACCGAGCAGGGCTACGCCCACACTCACGGCACTGAGCACCGTGAACCAGAGGATGTATTCGGCGCGGGCGGCGCGACCGTTCAGTCTGAAAGGCTTGAACCGCAGACCGTCGGGCACACTGCCGTATTGGTTTACATGTGGAGTGCCTCGGAAAGTGACACAGGCGAGCAAGATGAAAGCGTTGACCATGTAGAGCAGGTACATGAGACCGCTGTGCAGCCAACCCGGCAGGTGCGGGCACATGTATTCCGCCAAAAACGGGGCGATGGCGAGGTAGAGCCAAGAGCCGTTGAGCCCGATGTCGTGCAGGCGTCGCAGTGTCACCGGGAACACGAGGCACAGAGCGAGCACAGAGCTGAAGAGGGTGAGGCACTCCGCGCTTGCCGGTGCGGTACCGATGAAGCCCTCCAGCCACCCACCCACCACGGGACCGAAGAGCACGTCATTTGCCCAATCCGTTCCCCAACTCCCTACGGTGCCGATGGCTAGGTAGTAGATTGCCCACATGACCAGCACAAAAATGGCGAGTCCCCAGACCCGGTGCGTGAGTATGCGGTCAACGCGTCCGGAGATGCTTACACTCCGCGCATTCTCGGCGTGGATGTCCCTGATTAGGGCGCATATCCGGTCGTAGCGGGCGGACGCAATGACGGAGGCTATGTCATCGTCCGCTTCCTTTTCTACATCGCGCCGCATTTCCGCGATAGCGTGCCGCTCAGTCGCGTTCAGACCCTCCAGTGCCCGCTTGTCACCTTCCAGCAGCTTGACGCAGCGAAGGCGGCTGCAGTTGTGCAGCTCGTGCAGTTTGCGAAGGGCGTGCTCTACGGGACCGGGGTAGGGCAGGGGGGGGGGCGCAACGGGAAGCTCGCCGAGCAGCAGCTCGGTCAATTCATGCAGCCCTGTTTGCCGGAGGGCACTCGCCTTGACCACGGGGCACCCGAGCTTGCGTTCCAATGCCGCAGCATCAATCACGCGTCCCTGTTGCTCCGCCAAATCGATCATGTTCAGCACAATGATGAGCGGGACACCCGCCTCCATGATCTGAGTCGTGAGGTACAGGTTGCGCTCGAGGTTGGTGGCATCTACCACGTTCACCACCAAGTCCGGCTTCTCTTCCAGCAGGTATCGCCGCGTAACCACTTCTTCCGGCGAATACGGCGAAAGTGAGTAGATACCCGGCAGGTCGAGCAGCTCGACTTCATCGTGCTCCTTCAGCGTTCCCGTTTTGCGTTCGACCGTGACGCCGGGCCAGTTGCCGACGTATTGGTTCGCGCCCGTTAATTCGTTGAAGAGAGAGGTCTTTCCGCTATTCGGATTCCCCGCCAACGCGATGCGTTTCATCATGTTAATCAAGACTAACTTTTGTTCCGAAAAAAGGGGGAGACGACGTTTTATGCCATGTAAATGCACGCCGCCTCCGCCATCCTCAGCGAGAGCTCATACCCCCGTACGGTTACTTCGATTGGGTCTCCGAGCGGCGCAACCTTGCGTACGGTTACCTCCGCCCCTTTCGTGAGCCCCATGTCCAGTATCCGTTGTCGGAGTGCTCCCTCCCCGGCTATCCGTCTCACCCGCCGTCTGTCACCGACTGCGATGTCCTTCAGTGTTGCATTTTCTATCGTGTTCATGCGGTTGTTATGTTGATCCGGGCGAATATTAGCTCAAACTAACTCTTGCGTCAAGCATTTTTTCGAAAAATTTTTCTGTGCGAAGTACGAAGTGCCCAAATTAGGCGCGGCAAGCCCGCGCAAGCGGGTTGGGAGGAGGCGCAGCCGAAAGCACGCGTGGAGGGGCTTAGATGAAGGTGCGAATGACGGCTTTGTCGCGCAGACGATCCACCCACTCACGGTAGCGTTTTTCGCTCTGCTTGCGGCGCACGGCATCATCCACGGCTTCCTTCACTTTGGAGAGGGGGGGCGCGGGTGCAAGCTGCTTACCACGCACACGCACAATAGTGAAACCGGTGGGGTCGAGCAAGGGACCGGTGAGTTGTCCGATGGGAAGATTAAAGACGATGTTGGCAAAGGTAACGGCGAGGTCGCGCCGGAGAATGGGCGGCCACGTACCTCCGTCTTGAGCGTGCATGTCTGCGGAATATGTGCGTGCTGCCTCTTCAAAGCTGATTTCACCGCTCTTGATCCGCCGACAAACATCTTGAGCAAGCGCAAGCCGTTGCTCGGGCGTCACCTCCTGATTCGGCACGGCAACGGGAATAAAGATTTTATCGTACGAGATAGAGTCTAAGGTAATGTCGCGGTACTCGCTCTTCGTGGCATTGTACTCGGCACGAATTTCATCCGGTGTGGGCGGAATCCCTCGGTCGTATCGCGTGTTTCGCATGGCAGCAACGGACGTTTCTTTGCGGATCGACTCCTTGAAGTCCGACAGCGTCATCCCGCTGCGGCGCAGGGTATCGAGAAGGTCTTCACGTTTGCCGTTAAATTGGTAGAGGACTCGGCGATTCAGTTCTTCATCAATGACCGTATCGGGGATCATCAAGCCCCGGGTTTCAAACTCACTGAGCACGAGCTCGCGGTCTATCAGCTCTTGCAACACAGCCTTTTTTGCCTTCACGAGCTCTGCAATGAAGCGCGGTCCGCGGTCCGGATACAACATTAATAGTTCCCGCAGGTAGGGATCGAGTCGGCTCCGTACCTCGCTTGCGGTAACGGGACGTCCGTTCACCGTCGCGGCGATGCGGTTGACAAGCTGCCTACCGCTCGGTTCTGCGCCCGCGCGGGGGGCAGTCCACAGCGTACCGAGAGCACACAATGCCGCCGAAATGAGCACTGCGGGTATCCTTCCGTGATGCTTCATACGCCCCATTGTACCCAATTACCGCGTGATGGCAATACTCTTCTTTGTCACCGCCCGCGATTTTGCCCTTTTCTTGTGCGGCTGTCCCAAGAAACTTGGGGAAGATGTTGGAAAATGCTCAATTCATGCTTGACAGATGAGCTGCTTTGTAGTAAAACGTGCCCCACACAACTATGGCTAAGAAAAGCTGGATTGCAAGAAATAAGAAGAAGGAAGCCACAGCGGCACGCTATGCAGAGTTGCGCGCAAAGCTGAAGGCGGAGAAGGATTATGTCGGTCTGACTATGCTCCCGCGCAATGCTTCTCCCACCCGTGTGGTGAATCGCTGCGGGCTCACAGGACGCCGTCATGGCTACCTGCGTCGCTTCCATCTTTCTCGCATCGCGTTCCGTGAGTTGGCGAGTCAGGGGATGATTCCCGGGGTGACAAAGTCGAGCTGGTAACTCCGAAGGGGCGAGTCATTGCGGGTTTCTCGTACGTCCCGCGCTATGAGGCGCACGAATATCTTAAATCATCAGACGGCGATGCGGTTTGGGGGGGTGGTTTTCGCGGTGTGTGTTCGGTAGGATGGAGGGCTTATGCCGATATACGAGTACATAGCCGAGCACCCGGAAGACCCGGACCGATCGTGTCCGATGTGTCGGCGGGGATACGAGTTGAGGCGTTCGGTGAGTAGGGAGCCGCTGATGCGTTGTTTGTATTGCAAAAATCCGGTGCGTAAAAGAATCACCCGGGTGAGTGTGCCCAAATTGACGGCACCTTTGTCGGTGTCGGATGCCAAGAAGGTGGGTTTTACTGTCTTGGAGAAGCGCGAGGGCGGCGAATATGAAAAGTTGTAAGCGATGCTTGCTGAGCTGAATGATTGGTTGTTTCTCTCACCCGAGCAGGCTGCGCGGGTGCAATGGGAGTTTCCGGACGTCGGCACCATCGTTTTGTTTTTGCTCGGAGTAGCTTTCTTTCTCTTCCTGAACGCCTTTTTTGTCGCCAATGAGTTTGCCAGCGCGCGGGTGCGGGAGAGTCAACTGACCGCAGATGTCGATGATAAGACGCGCGAGGCGAAGAGTCGAAAGAACGCGCTGCATATTGTGCGTCACTTGGACTCCTACCTGTCGGCAAATCAGGTGGGGATTACCATCGCCTCGCTGGCATTGGGGAACTTGGGAGAGCCCTTCATCGAAAAACTCATTGCCCCGCCCCTCAGCTATTACCTGCATCTCCAGCCCGTGGTGGTGAGCACTATCTCCTACATCGTTTCCTACAGCCTGTTCACCTTTGCGCACGTCGTCCTCGGCGAGCTCGTCCCCAAAAGTTTGGCCATCCGCCACCCCCTTCGGGTGGCTCTGAGTACCGCCAATGGCATGGTGCGCTTCGCCCGCTCAACTTCGTGGGTGGTCAAGCTCTTCAATAACACAGCCAACGGGATTGCCCACGTGCTCTTCGGCGTGGACCCCCATTACGCGCCTAACAATTCGCACAGTGCCGAGGAAATCGCCCATATCGTGGAAGAGGGCGGCAAAAGTAAGGAGGTGACGGAGACGGAAGCTGAAATCTCGATGAACGCTTTGGAGCTCAACGACCGCTCCGTCCGCGAAATTCTCGTTCCCCGCAATGATGTGGAGGTACTCGACATCAATGAGCCCTTCGAAAAGAACCTCGAACTCGTGAGTACCAGCCGCCATAGCCGCTTCGCTCTGGTCGATGGGCATCTGGATGACGTTAAGGGGTGGGTTCACGTGAAGGATATGCTCAAACTCGTGCGCTCTCAGAGTGCAGACATCATGAGTGTGCGGCGCGCCCTCAAAGTAGTGCCGGAAACCATGAAGCTCGATACCCTCCTCAACTTTTTCTCCAAGGAGCGTACCCACAGTGCCCTCGTTGTAGATGAACACGGGGTCGCCGTCGGCATGGTTTACTTGGATGATGTGCTCGAGGAAATCGTCGGCGATGATATTCAGGATGAGTTCGAGGAGGACGAGAGCTGCGATCTTTACGCGCTGGAAGATGGGCAGTACGTGGTAAATGGCTCCATGACTCTCTTCGATTTGGAAGAGGAAATCCCGGGCATCGGCGAGTTGCAAAATGATGCCGGGATATCCACTCTAGGCGGTTATATTACGGACCGCCTAGGTCACCTTCCCGAGGTCGGCGAGCAGGTCTCCGTCCGCGACTTTACGATCACCGTCACTGCCACTGACGGTCGCCGCGTGACCCAAGCTCGCATCCAACATAGTCCCACCGCGCCAGACACAGAGACAGCAGACGATTAGGCGTAGCCGGAGCCGCCAGCCCTCGCGTGTTTTCCTCTCTGCTTTCCTCGCCCACATCTGCGCAGCCCCATTGCATCTAGCTCCTTCACTTCGTACCTCGTACTTCATTCCTTCCCCGCTTCCTTGCGGCAAAGTCATCGCCCACCACTGAGCCCTTAACTTATTTGGGACAAATGTGATCGGAGGGGGATCATCTTACATCCCCATGCTACCCTTTGCTCTGTCCATGAACGACTTGTACGCTTGACCGTCCCCCGCCGAGCGCGTCTCCTCGCATTCCCTCATTTCCCCCTCTCCTTTTACGTCCGACATTTCCTAACAGAAATCTCCCTTACTGTCTTTGTATTAGTTGATTATACATCACACCCACCGCCTTTTTTGCCCGAAATTTATTGCTCCGCGTCACCTCTCCTTAATTCCCTACGTACAAGGATATACGACTTCTTCCCTCTTTTGCTCATCTCTTTTTTAATGAGATGTCCAGCCTAAAGTTTACTTCCCGCTTATTTTCTCTGCAATTATGAAGATTCTCCCCTCTCTGTTATTCCTTCACCACTTGGACTTTGGAGAGCTGCACGGTAGCTGTTGCCTGTTTATTACAAACAATTCCGGGAAGCTCCCTCAGCGCATCGCATTAAAAAAGAGATACACTTCCCGGCGACATGCCTCCAACCCCCAGAATTTCTGTGGTTATGCCCGTGTACAACACGCCGCAGGATTGGTTGCGTGCCGCCATTAACAGCATCCTCTCCCAATCTCTGACGGAGTTTGAGCTCATCATCGTCGATAACGGCTGCGATGAAGTGACCCGGCGGGTGCTCATGATCTACGATGATTCGCGTATTGTGCGCATCCGTTTGGAGAACAACGCGGGTGCAGCCGTCGCCCGCAACAAAGCTATGGAAATCGCGCGCGGGGAGTTCTTGGCATTCATGGATTCCGATGACATCTCGCTCCCTCAACGCCTCGAAAAGCAACTTTCCTACATGCAGCAGCATCCGGAAATCGGTGTGCTGGGTACTCAGGCGAACAGCATTGTGCACGGCAGGATGAAACGCAGGACTCGCGGCGCATACCTTCCCGGACAACTCGAATGCAATTTGCTGTTGGTGGGCTGCGTACTGAGTTTCTCTTCGACGATGGTGCGCAGGGAGGTACCGGAGAAAGCGAAGGTACAATTTCGGTGTTTCCCGGCGGAAGATTACGTGCTGTGGTTGGACCTTCTCGGCAGGACTAAGTTCGGGATGTTGGATGAGTTCCTCGTGGGTGTGCGTGACAAAAAAGGTAACCCGCACTTGAAACAGCAGTGGGAAATTTCTCGCCGCATCCAAGAAGAAACTCTCATCGACCGCTTCGGTGTACAGAAAGATGACGCCGAGCTGTTTCTCGACATGTTCTACGCACTGCGGTTACCCGACAACGAGAGCCGACTGCTCGAAGCCATGAACCACATCGTCGAGCAATTGAGGGTTCGGGGTGGATACGAAGAAAAGTACGCAAAGGAGGCACTTCGGTGGGCAGTGCGCAAGGTTTATTACCGCACGGGGTCACTTCGAGGGCAATGGCACCTGCTGAAGTCTCCGCTCGGTGAGCATTTTCATCCGGGCTTGCTCCGGAGACTCTGGTGCCTAGTTACAAGGGTTTTGTTCTTACCATGAAAGTAGTCATATTAGCAGGCGGTTACGGAACGAGGCTGGGAGAGGAAACACGTGTGATTCCCAAGCCGATGGTGCAGATCGGTGAGCATCCGATTCTCTGGCATATCATGAAGCTGTATTCTCATTACGGATTTGACGAGTTCGTGATTTTGACGGGGTATCTGTCGCATGTGATTAAGAATTTTTTTGTAACGTATTACGAGCGGTACTCTGACCTGACGGTGGACATGAAGCATAACACGGTGGAGATGCACAAGGTGCGCACGGAACCGTGGAAGGTGTCGATGCTCTATACCGGAGAGGGCACCATGACCGGCGGTCGCATCGCGCGTGCACGGCAATACATCGGCAAGGAGCCGTTCATGCTCACTTACGGCGACGGGGTGGCGAATGTGGACATCAACAAGCTGTTGGCGTTCCACCGTTGCTCCGGCAAGTTGTGCACGTGTACGGCAGTACAGGTGGCGGGACGTTTCGGGTCCTTGGCGATCGGAGCGGATGGTGCGGTAGCCGGTTTTGCAGAAAAGCCGATGGATGACAGCAGCTGGATCAACGGCGGGTTCTTCGTGTGCGAGCCGGGTTTATTTGACTATATTGGGAGCGGGGATAATGTGGTCTTCGAATGCGAGCCGTTGGAGAAGTTGGCAGCTGCCGGGCAACTCTCCGCCTACAAGCACCGTGGTTTCTGGCAGTGCATGGACACACAGCGCGACAAGGCGATGCTGAACAGCATGTGGGAGCGTGGGAAAGCACCTTGGAAGGTTTGGGAGTAAATGAATCATTCGGAGAGAAAGATACTGCTCACGGGAGCCTCGGGCTTTATCGGCTCGCAGGTGCTCGCCGAGTTGCTCCGGCGGGGGTATGAGGTGCATGCCACGGTGCATAGCGGCGGGCTGCCGGAGCACCTCGGACTCACCGTACACCGGTTAGATTTGCTGGACGATGCCGCCGTAGAGAATCTCTTGGCGCGAGAGAGCTTTACCCATTTGCTGCACCTAGCGTGGTATGTGGGGAAGAAGTGCCACGTGCACGAGCTGAATCTCGATTGGACGGCGGCGAGTCTGCGGTTGTTGCAGAGCTTCGTCCACCACGGAGGAAAGCATTTTCTCGGCGCGGGCACCTGCTCGGAATACGAGTACAAGTACGGACTGCTACGGGAGGATGAGACGCCGACTAACCCCGGCACTCCCTACGGCAATGGCAAGAATGCTCTCTTCCATCTGGGGCGCATCTACTGCGCGCAGAACGAGGTGCGCTTCCAATGGCCGCGCATTTTTAATCTGTACGGTCCGGGAGAAAAGCCGCAGCGTCTCATGCCCTCAGTGATTCTTTCCTGTCTGCATGGTGAGGATGTGCGTGTGAGTAGTTGCCTGAAGTTTCAGGATTACCTGCATGTGGAAGATACGGCACGCGGCATCGTGGATGTGTTTGAGAGTGAGCTTTTCGGTGCGGTGAATATCTGCTCGGGCAAACCTGTGCAACTGCGCATGATCGTGGAAAAGATAGCCGAGCTGACCGGCTTTAAGGGGAGTATTCTATGGGGTGCTATCCCGGCGGCTTTCGGTAATGACTTGGTGGTGGGCGATAACACGCGTCTGTGCTCCGTAGGTTGGAAACCGAAATACGACCTCGAATCAGGCTTACAGCAAACAATCAACTATTGGCGACAACATGTTTAATGACGTATACAAAGGCAAGACGGTGCTTGTGACCGGGCATACGGGGTTCAAGGGTTCGTGGCTCGCAATTTGGCTCACCATGATGGGGGCGCGTGTGGTGGGTTACGCGCTGGAACCCACATCCGAGCGCGGGAACTTCTGCGCCTGTCACTTGCATGACAGACTCTACGCCGATGTGCGCGGAGATGTGCGGGATTTGGACGCACTGGACTCCGTCATTAAGCAGTATCAACCGGAAGTCATCTTCCACCTCGCGGCACAGGCTCTCGTGCGTACTTCTTACGCGTGCCCCAAGTACACTTTTGAGACGAATCTCATGGGCTCCCTCAATGTGTTGGAATCCGTGCGACAGAACCCCTGCGTGAAGACGGTGGTGATGATCACCTCCGACAAATGCTATCGCAATGTAGAGCAGATATGGGGGTACAAGGAGACGGATCGCATGGGCGGACAAGACCCCTACTCCGCGTCCAAGGGCTGCACGGAGCTCATGATTGCCGCCTACCGCGATTCGTACTTTAACCCCGCCCGCTATGCGGAGCACGGCAAGGCAGTGGCATCTGTACGCGCCGGGAATGTAATCGGCGGCGGGGACTGGTCCGCAGACCGGCTTATTCCGGATTGCATCCGCAGCATTGAGGCAGGTGAGGTCATTCAAGTACGAAATCCGAATGCCACGCGTCCGTGGGAGCATGTGCTGGAGCCGCTTTCCGGGTACCTGCGCGTGGGGCAGAAGCTCATGGAAGACCCCGTGAAGTACGCCACCTGCTTCAACTTCGGTCCGAGTATGAAGGCGAACAAGACGGTGTGGGAGGTCGTGCAGTGTCTCGTGGATTATTACGGCAAGGGGAACCTCGTCGACGCGTCCGATCCCCATGCGGTGCACGAGAACACGCTGCTGAGCCTAGACGTGACGAAAGCTTACACGATGTTGAGGTGGGAGGCACGCTGGAATCTTACGGAAACCGTGCAGAAAACGGTGGATTGGTACAAAGAAGCACTGCACACGGCGGACATGTACGACTTCTGTGTGCGGCAGATTAACGAACACGGTGACCACGTAGCTGAGTAGATTCTCCTAAATCGAGCCGAGTATGAGTGTTCAACGAGTCAGTATAGTAGGTTGCGGTCTCACCGGCTGCGTCGTGGCTCGTGAACTCGCTGAGAAGGGGCATCACGTGACCTTGTACGACCGCCGTCAGCATGTCGGCGGCAATCTGTACGATTATACGGATGAGCACGGCATCCTCGTCCATCGTTACGGTCCGCATACGTTTCATACAGATAGTGAGCGTGTTTGGCAGTACGTGAACAAGTACGGTGAGTGGGAGCCATACCAGCTCGTCTGTGGGGCGGTCATCGATGGTGTGTGTGTGCCGACAGCCTTCGACTTCACCACGGTGGATACCTTTTTCTCTCAGGAGGACGCGGAGCAAATCAAGGCACGACTGCGCACCCGCTACCCCCACCGCGCGACGGTCACCATTCTCGAATTGCTGGACAGCGATAATCCCTTCATCCGCCGCTACGCGGAATTCCTCTACGAGAAAGACTATAAACTGTATGCGGCGAAACAGTGGGACACCACCCCGGATCGCCTTGATCGTTCGATTTTCAGTCGCGTACCCGTCCGCATCGGTTACAAACGCGCTTACTTCGATGACAAGTACCAAGCAATGCCGAAGCATGGCTACGTGCGCTTCATTTCTCATCTCCTAGAGCATCCGCAGATCAGGGGGGTGGTGCTCGGGGTTGATATGACGGATAAGATACATTTCGCCGAGGGTAAAGCTTTTCTCACTGAGGGAGGTGACGAAACGATCGTTTACACGGGTGCACTCGACGAGCTGTTCGGGTACCGCTTCGGGCGTTTGCCCTATCGTTCCCTGCGCTTTGAATGGAAATACGAGGACACGGAGAGTTTGCAGGATATGCCCGTGGTGGCATATCCTCAAGCAGCGGGATATACACGCATCACCGAATACAAAAAGCTCCCGGTGCAGCATGTCCGAGGTACAAGTTATGCTGTGGAGTACCCGCTCCCATACGCGACGGAGAACAGCAGCATGGAGCCATATTACCCCGTGCTGACAGATGAGAGCAAGGCTGCCTACGAACAATACCGTACCCTTGCGGGAAACTACCCCAACTTATTCTGCTGCGGACGTTTGGCTGATTTCAAGTACTACGACATGGATCAGGCAATCGAAAATGCCCTAACCCGAACCCAAGAAATCGGCAATGGCTAAATCAGATACATCCAAACGCAATCGTGAGAATGCAAGCAAATTGCCCACGAAGAAACTCACGGAGCTCGCTTCCAAGCTGGAGACCATTAAAGAATTGCTCGGTGCCGATCGTCAAGGGATTGTTCAGAAGCTGGACGAGGTGAGTGCTCTCCTCAAAACCAATGTAGGACGAATTGGGTCATTGCTGGAGTTGGAATACGGTACCGCTAGGTACTATCAAAGTCCTTTTGAGAAGGGATTTCTAGCACCATTCTTCGACTACATGGATCACCCGGACTTTGAAGAAAAGTATCTGGCTCTCATCCGTGGCATGGACCCTTCCTCGATACGCGAGATCAATAAAATACTGAGTCGCGTGAACATGATTAAGGCAAAGCCCTCGCAGGTACGCTATAACTTTTTTTCCGTGCGGGAGCAAAAAGAGAGGACCAAGCTGATAACCGATTTTCGAACCCGCATTGTACGAATCAGCGACAATTTGTACGCATACGATAAGTACTTGCTTCCGATCAACCATTTTGAGGTGTGTGTCTTCCTCTATAAGCACGGAATAGAGCTCGTCCGTGATAAGGAGAGTATAAGAGAAAAAGCTATCATCGATGCCGGTGCCTTCATCGGGGACTCCGCATTGGTCTTATCAGATTACACGGACAAGAAGATATATTCCTTTGAAGCTAGTCCGGAGAATTTTTCTCTCCTGAAGAAGACTGTGGAAATCAATCATCTCACTAGGGTCGTTCCCGTTCGAAAAGCCCTGTGGAGTTCTGAAACGAAACTGGAGATGAATGCATGCGGTTCAGCCTCCTCCCTGCTCGAGCTACAGGGCATAAAATATGAGAAGAACGCTTTCAAAGTGCAGACAGTAACACTTGATAGTTTCGTAAGCAAGAAAAAGCTCCGAATGGGACTCATCAAAGTCGATTTGGAGGGAGCCGAGCTCGAATTTCTGAAAGGTGCAGAAAATACAATTCGAACACAAAAGCCGGTGCTGCTGTTGAGTATTTACCACAAACCCTCTGATTTTTTTGAACTGAAACCGCTGCTCGAACAGTGGGTGCCCGAGTATGAATTCTCGGTATTCAATCCCGTTGATTGGGGTATTCTTATCGAAACAATGATTGTTGCTCAACCCAAACTTAAAATATGATTCGCATGATAAAACCTATTGTTATAGCGGAGATAGGATGTAACCACAAGGGGGATATGAACATCGCCCGCAGGATGATCCGCACTTTGGGTGCATTCGGGTTGCTGAACGATGCGGCACATATCAATGTCGCAAAGTTTCAGAAAAGGACAAATAAGGAACTGCTCAGTAAGGAGGAGTATGATGCCCCCCACCCACACCCGGAGAATAGCTATGGGAAAACATACGGGGAGCATCGCGAATTCTTGGAGTTCACACCGGAGCAGCATCGGCAGCTGAAGAGTTGGTGCGAGGAGGCGGGGTTGACGTACTCGGCATCCGTGTGGGATGTAACAGCTGCAAAACAAATCGCGGCACTGCGCCCGGAGATGATTAAGGTTCCCTCGGCAAGTAATCTGAATTTCCCGATGCTGGAGTATTTACGGGATTGCTATCCCGGGGAAATCCATATTTCCTTTGGGATGACGAGCAAGGCGGAAGAAAAGAAAATAGTCGAGTTTTTTCGCGAGAAGGGGCGAGCGGAGGATTTGGTCATTTATGCCTGTACCTCCGGCTATCCTGTACCGTTTGAAGATGTGTGTCTGAAGGAGATAACGCGCCTCAGAGAATCGTATGGGAGTACGGTCAAGGGAATCGGATTTTCGGGTCATCACTTGGGGACGGCTGTGGATGTGGCAGCCCTAGCTCTCGGGGCAACTTATTTTGAAAGACATTTCACGTTGGACAGGACATGGAAAGGCACGGATCACGCGGCATCTTTGGAGCCTCCGGGTTTGCTCAGGTTGGCGCGCGACCTAAGGCACACGGCTTTGGCTCTTCGCTATAAGGAGAATGAGGTGCTGGATATTGAGCAGGTGCAGAGAGCAAAATTAAAACATGTGGTGGATTTATGAATATTGCATTTATACCCGTGAGAGGTGGCAGCAAATCCATACCGCTGAAGAACATCAAACTTCTGGCGGGTAAGCCCCTCGTGTATTGGACGGCACTGGCAGCATCGCAGGCTCTGTGCATCGACAAAGTAGTCATAGCTACGGACAGTGCAGAAATTAAGCAAACGGCACAAGGTTTTAATTTGCCTAAGGTGGAGATATATGACCGCCGGGCAGAAAACGCAACGGACACGGCATCCACGGAAAGCTGTATGTTGGAGTATCTTCGAGCAGCGCACCCGAGCGGAAGTGATTATTTTTTCCTGATTCAGGCAACCTCGCCGCTGTTGAAGGGAGTACATATTGATCGGATGTTTGAGAAGATGAAGCGAGAGAGTGCGGATTCTGCGTTGTCGTGCGTGCGTTACAAGCGGTTCTTCTGGTCGACGGACGGACGCTCATTAAATTATGATTACAAGGCACGACCGAGGAGACAGGAGTTCGAGGGGATGTTGATGGAGAATGGCGCATGCTATATCAACACTGTCGGGAACATTTTGAGGGATGAGAATAGGCTCTCCGGGAAGATATGTGTATTTGAGATGCCGGAATATACCGCTGTGGAGATAGACGAGCCGGATGATTTTCTCCTGCTCGAGAAGTTGATGGGAAGGCATAGCAATGATTAAACTTTTCGCCACAGATGTCGATGGCTCTTTGACTGACGGGTGTATGTACTATACAGACGACGGTCGGGAGATGAAGAAGTTTCATTTCCGCGACGGGCACGGCTTTCAGTTGCTGCGCGAGGCGGGGCTAAAAACGGTGATACTTACTGCTGAGACATCTCCGATAGTTAAGATGCGCGCGGATAAGTTGCGGGTGGATTTTCTTCAGATGGGGTGTCAGGATAAACTGGATTATATGCAGAGACTTTGCAAAAAACTCGGTATTAGCATGAACGAAGTTGCCTATATAGGGGATGATGTCAATGATGTTCCCTTGCTCCGCGTTGCCGGAAGAGCTGCGTGCCCGTCGGATGCGCACAGGTGCGTGCGGGAGCTTCCGGGGATAATACGGCTGCAGACCGGTGGAGGACACGGGGCTGTACGAGAATTTATTGATAGCTTGCTGGTAAGGATGGTGTCGGACAACGCAGATCACATAAATGGGAAATAATGAATACATCGAACCCGTATGGCAGGATGCTGTTACTTTGTCCATGGCTTCTACTGATAGCTATGCGCAATACCTATCCGTTTTGTTGGAATCTATTAAGACAAATGCCAATTCCCTCCGGAACTATGATATTGTCATCCTACAGTATGATATGAGCAGGGAAAATCAAAAAATTCTTGTGTCAATTTTTAATGATACCCCTAATATATCTTTGCGCTTTTTTGACTTATCTCCCTTATACAACGATATCCGCAATCGCATGGAGAGTGGAAATACTGCAGTGGAACAACAAGCCGATATAGAAAGTCTGTCCCGAATATATGTTCCTAACATTTTCCAAAAATATGAACGTGTGATATTTACTGATATAGATTTAGTTTTTGATGCGGATCCGGCAGAACTCTATGCACAAGACATGTGGGGGGAGCTCATCTTAGCTGCCATGGAATCTTTGCCCTCCCGTCTCGCAAACGGCGTGGTTTCTCGCGAGGAGGAGATGCCTTATTTCAATACCGGAGTCATGCTCATGGATATTAAAGCTTGTCTGTCGTATCATTGGTGCAAAAGGTGTCTTGATGCTATCAACAGAGAAAATGTATATTTACACCAAGCACAATATGTGCTGAATAAAGTGTGCGGCAACAAGATAGGTGTCCTAGCATCAGAATGGAACTGGGATGCTACATCTGGCGAAGGTGAGGATTGCGGTAGACCGATAATTTTTCAGAAGAGGGGAAATCCCCGGATCATTCATTTTGTCGGGGAAAATAAACCTTGGACGATTTACGACGCAGAGCTCGGGCATCGATTTTGGTGGAAAAGTGCCTGCCTTTCACCGTATTATGAACAAATTATCACAAAATTCATTCAGGATTTCGTGGTGTCATTGCGAAAATCAGAACAATTTCAGTCACTTTCTATCCTCGAAAAGCTAGTGCAGCGAAGAATGGACGTTATCGCGAACATCGTTTACTAAAAAAATGGACTCAACTAGTACAAATACGGTTCGGGTGTCCATACTCACCCCAGTGTATAAGCATGATACAAGGTATACTCGCAAATGTTTGGAAAGTCTTAAAGCGCAAACTCTGAAGAATTGTGAGTTCATAATCATCGATAATGGTGCCACCAAAGAGGTCAAAGAACTCGTGGGCGATGTTACACGCGGTGACGAAAGATTCAGGATCATCAAGTTATCCAAGAATCGGGGCTATGGCAGAGCGATGAATGCGGGGCTGACTGCGGCAAGGGGTGAGTATATCGGTGTTGTCGAATCAGACGATTTCGTAGAGCCTACGATGTTTGAGACCCTGTACACAATCGGTGAGAAGCACAATGTTGATATCGTAAAGAGTCTCTTTTACATTTATGAAAACGAAAGGGATGCAAGAGTGGGAATAACATTCAGACCCAGTGATTATGATTCGCCCAAAAAGAATGTAGAAGTCCCCGACTATTGTTTCAAAATGGGCTCTTTTTGGTCAGCCATATACAGACGAGAAATGATCGAAAAACATGAAATACGTTTTGAAGAGCAATCGCAGCCTTCCGGCGAGGATGTTATGTGGACTCTGAAAACTTATATTTTCTGCAGGAACATATTTATTACACAAAAGATTTTGTATCATTATCGTAAGGATAATCCGAGTTCATCAATTCGTAAGAAGGACTCCAAAATATGGAATTGCATGAATTTGTATTCCAAATTATTTTCTTATCTGGAGAACAGGCAGAGCGAGATGAAGGATATCTACTGGAATGTGGTTTGTCGAAGGCATTTTCTTAATTTCATATGGGCGGTTAGAGGAGGCGAAGTATCGCGCTGGAATTGGTTTCTCCTAAAAAAGGTTTCTGGGCAATTTAAATGTAACCTAAAGAAAGGATATGTCAAACTTGGTCAAGTTGAAGACGTGAAATATAAGAGAATAGCGTATCACCCGTTTCGTACTTTTATTTCTGGGAACGTAGATAAGTCTGAATCCCCTCTGAAAACGACCCATCCGGAAACAAACGTGGATGATAATTCCTTATACGTAGCATCTTTCCTACTGATTCCGATTTATTATAGATTCAGAAGTCAAGATTATACCAAGGAGAAATACCTATGGGGATTGTACAAAAAGGTAAGTAGAGAAGCATGTCAAAAATACTTTTTCTTGGGTTTTTGTATTGCACGGTCTGAACGCAGTGCGTTGTCTGTCGGGAAGACAAAAGGGGCATTCACGTACAAGTTCAACCTCCTCGGTATACCGTTGATAAAAAAACTTGGGAGTAGAGAGGAAAAGGATGACAGGGTAATTGATATTGTACATGATTGTCAGAAAAACATTGAAGGTCTCATATCGCACATAAAAAAACTTGAAAGAGGGGAGGAAAAGCGTGACAAGGTAATTGAGGTTGTACATGATTGCAAGAAAAACACCGAAGGTCTTATATCGCGCATAAAAAAGCTTGAAAGTCGGGAGGAAAAGTGTGACAAGGTAACTGAGGTTGTACATGATTGTAAGAAAAATATCGAAGATCTCGTACGAGGCATTCATGCTGTCGAAACAAAGCTTGGGGATCGACTGTCACAATTAGGAGAAACACATTATCAAACTATGTGGTTCCCTAGTAAGGTAGTTTCTCTACATCAGAAGGTTTTCCCGCAGTTTAAGAACATACACGAGGGCGAGGATGTAGTGGTTGTAGGCTGCGGTCCGACCTTGCACTACTATGATCCCATATCTGATGCAAAACATATATTTCTCAATCGAGCCTTTCGATGCGAGAAAATTAAATTTGATTACGGATTTATATGGGACGTGCAAGGATTCATTCGTGACGATGATAGCGTTGCAATTGAGGAATTTGGCAACTATGATTGTATAAAATTCTGCGGAGTGTTTCTTCATGATCGTGTGGAGAGTCCCTTTAAGGTTAACTGCACGAGAGGACAATTGTACAGATTTTACTCGTCAGCGCGATGGAAAATAGGCTTGCCCGCTATTGATACAGTAATTCATGGAGACCTATCGGTATATCCTTTAGCTGATTTCATGAGTATATCTTTTGCTGCGTTACATTTTGCTCTGTGGACACAGCCGAGACGCATTTTTCTAGTCGGACTCGATACCGTCATGAATGGATCGTTCGATGGAAGACAAAATCCTTATCACTTTAAGGAAATGCTTCAGGGATACACCTTGTTCCAAGAGTTTATTACCATGCATTATCCTGCAACCGAGATTATCTCGGTGAATCCAGTAGGGCTGAGAGGCATGTTCCGAGATGTTTACACGCCATCCTATATACAGGCTCACCCGGACGTAGAGAATGCGGAGATCATTACATGTGGATAAAATGGTTCCATCACCAGTCTAAATATGTCACTCCCTGAACTCCGATGATATATAACTCATAACAATAAAATAGTAATAAGGTACTGTACTTCCTCCATTATCAAGTATGGACACAATCGACAACCATAATCCTTTTTTCACAGAAGACAGCATCGCCATTGCCTGTACGTCAAGTAATGATTATGTTCCCTACCTGTCGGTGTATTTGCAATCTATCATCGATAATGCTTCTCCTTCGAATAATTACGACATATTTGTTTTTGAACGCGATATAGCAGAAAACAATAAACACAGGTTAAAAAAATTGGTTTGTAAAAATAACATGTCACTGAGATTTATCAATCCAGTGCACGTTATTTCAGATCACAATTTACAAGTACACCCACCATACACACTAGAGTGCTATTTCAAGTTGTGTGCGCCCCTCCTGTTGGACAAATTGAAAAAAATCATATTCACGGATGTCGACTTAGTGTTTCAAAAGGATCCTGCGCTACTATACCGATTGGATATAGAGGGCTACCCGCTAGCTGCATGCAAGGATTTAGTGTACGGAGCAATGTTGAACAGATTCCCTCAAGATTTAGGAAAATACGCAAGGGAGGTTCTCCGTTTGGAACATCCGTATGAGTATTTTAACACCGGCGTCCTACTCTTTAATGTAGAAGTCTTCAATAAGAATAATTACTCAAGAAAGCTTATAGAAATTGTTTCACAGAATCTTTTCCGTATTCTTGAACAGGACGCATTGAACTATTTTTTTCAGACGGGAATTAAATATATCGACACTGCGTGGAATTTTGCTGTGCCCATTAGGAGATATACTGAGACATTAAAGAGGCTTTCCCCTGCATCAAAAGAACAATTCCAAGCCGATGCGGGACATCCCAATATAATACATTGGGCTGGGAGAGGCAAGCCGTGGTGGGATTTGCAGGAGAGTATGGCAGAGCATTGGTGGCACTATGCTCGCAGGAGTCCATTTTATGAAGAAATCTATTTTAATATGCTAAAGACCGATTTTAAGAAGTTAAGCGGGCTTCATTCGCAGGATGATGTGATAGCTACACTCCAGAAACGGGTGGACGAGATTCCAGCTGTTCTTCATGCTCAGGGCGACGTTATAGCAACATTTAAGAAACGGGTAGACGAGACTTCGAGACTCATTCATGCTCAGGACGATGTGATAGCTACACTCCAGAAACAGATGGATGAGTTTCATGAGACTGCTTTTCTGGAGGAATATCGTCGCAAACTTAAGCGAGTACGCCTAAAAATTCTTTTCTCGTGGGGAGTTCGGAGGCGGCGTTACATTCGGCGGAAGCACGAGCTAAAATCAGTAATCAGGCGAATCGAGAATTCATCAAAAAACAATAAATGAAGCGATGCGGTCGTGGTTCAAACGGAGTCCAATGAGTGAAAAATATGTACCCTTGGGGGCGTTGCTTTCAAAAAAAACTGGGAAATTAATAAATGCTTATGGATACAAATGGAGCTATTAAACCCTTCTTTGAAGGAAATTATACGGCAATTGCGTGTGCGGCAAGTGCGGAGTATGCTCCCTACCTAGCTGTATACATCCAGTCAATAAAGGAACATGCCTCTGAAAAAAAATTTTATGACGTAGTGGTTTTTATTAGGAACTGGTCAGAAGAGAGGAAGAGTGCTTTTTCACGTTATTTCGGAGCGAGGAATTTTTCAGTCAGATTTGTTAATCCGGAGAGTCTCTTAAAAAATTACAGTTTCGAAATAATGGCACCGTATTTTGCGCGAGAATGTTACTACCGGATTGTTGCTCCGCTTTTTTTGAAAGCATACTCACGTATATTATATACTGACATTGATTTGATTGTTCTAGCAGACGTTGCTGATATATTTGATACTGACCTAGGGAACGCAACCATAGCTGCATGTGTCGAGCCAATGTATTTGTCACTGTACAAAAACAAGCGAGTTATTTCCGGTGTATGTATGGAGGATTACGTCGACAAAGTACTCATGATGGATCCTTCGGATTATCGCAATACGGGAGTTCTTCTCATAGATGTGAAAAAGTATATACAATTAGACGCATACGAAAGTATGATAGATTTAATTTCTAAAAATCATTTTCTGCACCAAGAACAATGTGCGTTAAATCTCTTTTTTAAGGGAAAAATTGCCGGTCTTTCGCACGTGTGGAATTATGAATTATTCCATCCCTACCACTTACGGTATTGGCCAAACTACTATATTGGAGACGTTTCAAAGATCAAGGTTCTCCATTTTTTGGGGGGCAATAAACCATGGAATGACACAATGTGCAGGTTTGGGGACATTTGGTGGCAGTACGCAAAAAAATCCCCATTTTATGAGGATATTCTAAGTACTTTTTTTGCGAAAAAGATTAACGATGAAATGCTACCTCAAGTTCGGAGTGACGTGGACAAAGCCCTGAAGCAGCAAGCTTCTGCGATGCAGAATGCTGTCATACAACAGGTTCGATGTGAAATAGATAATGTCCTAAAGCGAGAAACCGCTGCGATACGAGATATCGCAATGCTGCCCGAATATCTGCGCAAACTCAGACGTATTTGTGTGAAAATTTTCTTCTCGCTAGGGAAAAGGAGACAGCGTTACCTCCGAAGAAAGCTGGAACTTAAATCAAAAATTAATTCGATTGAAAATTACACCAAGACAAGTTTAGAAAGGTGATTTAATATGAATAGGGAAATAAAACTCTTCATAAGTGATGAGGTAAAGCCTCCTCATGGTCTGCGATATACGGATAGATTTGTGATGAGGGACGAGATGCCAACAGTGTTTCATCGTTATAAGTCTGCCCTGATAGTCCCCGGTGCGGATCCAGATAGGGGCACACTTATTGTTGCGTCAAACGGGAAAATCATTTTTGGGGGACGTACAGTGTTTAATTCTCTCGATTCACTCGTGCAACCGAGGGAGTTTCACTATCTCAAGGGGTCATACTTTTGTGTGATCAATTGGTGTTATTCCGAGTATTATCATTTCACAAAGAATTCACTCCAATCAATTCTAGTAGCTCTTAACGAAGGATTTGATCTGAGAGAAAATCGGATTGTTATTTTTGAAAATTCACCGGATTACGTTTACTCGTACCTCCACTTACTCAAGGAGTGCGGTTACAAGGTGGACTGGGTGGAGATACCTGCAGAGAAGGTTACTCAGTGTGAGGAAATGATCTTCGCTTTTCCAAATAATAGTTTCACACAGGAAATTGCATCATACTTTCTAGAATTTAAGTCTAGGGTGTTAAAGCTCCATCCCATACGGAGCTCCTTGCCTAAGAAAGTCTATATCAGTCGAAATGATGCGAAACATAAGCGTCCTGTAATCAACGAAATAGAGGTAATGCAGGAGTTGACTCATCTCGGATTTACGGCTTTTAATCTTGCCGAGCTCTCTGTGTTAGAAAAAATTCAATTGTTTTCTCAGGTGGAACACGTCATTTTTTCTCATGGAGCAGGGGGCGTCCATCTAGTTTATGTATCTCAAGGTGTCAGGGTTATCGAGATATTGAATGATGACGATGTGCTGAATTTTTTTACCGCGATAGTTGGTGCTTTGCATGCTTTCTATTTCGGCATTGTATGCAAAACTCAGGGGGGGGGTGCGACAAAGGTTGATCTTCCCCTTCTACAAAAAATTTTCCTAAAAGGTGAAAACACTCTTTACGATCCGCCGATTCACGAATTTAGATACGAAGAGCATCTTGAAGAATGTTCGCTTAGTGCTGAAGGAAGTATCAGGGAAGCCATTGCTTTACTGCGTGAATCCTCACCACTTGCTGAAATTCACTACCTATCCAAGGTGCGTATTCTCGATAGGATCATACCCTTTTTTAGTGAAAAATTGGAGACAAAAAACAAAACCGATATTCAGATAAGTGTTTATTATTCTGTATATCTGAGACTTGCTGAGCTATTCAAACAAAGTGGAGATTACGATAATGCCATCAAATTCTATAAAAAATGTTTGGTTACCTCCAGAGTGGATGTCTTCGTCTTAGAAAAGCTTATTCAATGTGAGTTATTGAAATGTAATGATGTAATTAAGGAGTACCTTGAGCAATACGCGTCTAGGATGCCTGCCTCTTCATACCAGACACTCATCAATCAATATCTCAATAACAATGATAGGATGTTTAAAAATCAGAGATGAGGCTGGATGCCGTGATAGATAAACAACGAGACGGTAATGACACAGGAAATATCGAGTAAATGAAGGCGCAACAGACTTCCAGAACTGCTCAGACCAGAGAAAAAGACATTGCATCAAATAGTATTAGGGAGAATAGCGATAATCCGGCATCTCCTTCTTCTGTGTCTGTGCCGTCCGCTGGTGCGTGGCTTTGCAAGTCATGGAAGATATTGCTGGGTGCATTGATAGGTACCCTAGTTTCCAATATCCTGTGCCTTCCCCTCTGGACGGATTACGATGTAATAGGGTTTTTCCGTACTCCGTTGAATAAGGAGGCACGCATGGAGATTACCTATAGTGGACCATTGACGGGAGCAGAGGCTTTTTCCATCACCTCATCATCGGATCCGTCTTTGTGCACTCCTACTAACTATCGTTATGGGCGAGGGGCACAGCTTTACACAGCCAATTTGCGAATCAACGAAGCGTGGAAGTCGTACAGTCTCACTTTGAATGCACACAGGAAGGGGATGCTTCAGATCATGCTGAGGGGTCCACTGGAGAGTAACGACTGCGGGAAAATATATTCCATTTTCTCCGATTACCGAAATTTGAGGATCGGAGGGAAAGAGATCTTTTCTGCCCGAAAGGATGTATCTTTTAGCAAGTATTTTTCGTATCGCATCCCGGTGAATGCAAATGATACCATTAAAATCTCGTTTGATGCCCGCAGACATTTTTTTGGAGCTGATGACTTCAATTTGATTGATAGTGAAAATTTTTGGTATATCGTCACATTGAGCGTTTCGGCTTTTGTCATTTTCTACGTCTTGTTGTGGCGTATCCTATCGTCATGCAAGCACCGGATAGCAGAGGATGCCATTTTCCTGTTCATCTTTTTCCTTCTCCTCGCTATTCCCGTGAGCAATATATCTAGTGCCCAAAGTAGCACCCGGGAAGCGAGGACGCTGAAGCAATGTCCCAAAGTCTCACTAGTGCTTACAGAAGGCACAAATTATGGAAAAGAGTACGATGACTGGTTTTGCGATCACCTAGGCGGGCGCGAATGGCTGATAAAATTGCATGATGTTGTTCATAGGGAAACACAACGAATTATCCAAACACCGCGTGCATTGTACATGCAGGACAGTGGATGGATGTTTAGCTCGAGGTTTTCTGCGGGGTCAGGATTTGTCCGACCTATGGTTTCTGCCCTTACAGAAATGAGAAAATTCTGCGAATTGAATCACATAAAATTTTACATCATGGTGGTGCCAAGGAAAGAAAGCATCTATCGGGAGGAATTATATGGATATGGACTCGACAAAAGAAAGATGCATGCAGAAGATGCAATCCATGAGTGCTTACGACATCTAGCAGAGAAGCAGCATGTCACCTATATTTACCCGTGGAAGGAACTGCGAGATGCGAGAAAACAAGCCTACACATTTTTTAAACTGACTCACCACTGGACGGATTGGGGAGCCTACATCGGCTACCGTGCACTAATGAAGGAGGTTCGCCACGACTTTCCCAATATGCCTGTCGTGTCAATGAGAGAATATAGACTCACTCGGAGCAGACTCATCCGCGATGAGTGGGATCGTTCCTTCCACAGGGGGTGGCTTAGGAAGTTCTTCAACTTTGACGTGGACCGGCGTCACCCTTCCACGATGTACAACTACTATGAGCACAAGAAAGCGGACACGCTCGCATTTAGAATGGGTGACTTTGTTAAAGATTTCTTATACAGGGGGGGGGTATATAAAATTATGCTGCTTGGAGACTCACAATGTGAAAATCTTATGGCGTATTTGCCTTACTCAGCCATTCAAACAAGGTTTATACGCCTAAATGCGAATCACAACCTGCCCGTGTCGGAGCAATGGAGGATTATGAAATACTACTCCAAAGATATCCTCTCCTACAAACCCGACATTGTGATCCTCTCTCTGTCTGAACTAGTCCTTCGTCAAATCCAATTAGAAAAATAGACCATGTTATTCTCATCCATGACATTTGTGTTTCTCTTCCTGCCTACCGTATGTGCTTTGCACGCATTGGCGAAGAAGGAACTACGCAATTATATTCTCTTGGTAGCAAGTATCCTCTTTTACGCATGGGGGGAACCGCGATATGTGGCGGTCATGCTGCTGACCATACTGATCAACTACCTAGGCGGGTTACTTGTCTCACAGTCACGAAACAAAAGGTTGATGCTTCTACTCACAATTCTGGGTAATCTGAGCTTCCTCATTTACTTCAAATACTTCAACTTCCTTGCCGAAAACATCAATGCGCTTGTTGGTGGTCATATCGACTTTATCAAGGTGGTCATGCCTATCGGTATCTCATTCTATACCTTCCAAGCACTGAGTTACGTGATCGATGTGTACCGTGGGGAGACGGAGGCGCAGCGCAATGTCTTCAAGCTCGCGCTCTTTATTACCCTGTTTCCGCAACTTGTGGCGGGACCTATTGTGAAGTACCATGATGTCGCCGACCAAATCGACAATCGTACGACGGACTTCGACAAGGTGGCATACGGCGTCAAACGTTTTATTGTGGGACTCGCCAAGAAAATTCTCATCGCCAACACCTTGGGAGCGGTCGCAGACAAGGTATTTACCCAGCCCGTGGCACAGCTTGACTGCGTCACCACGTGGCTCGGGGCGGTCTGCTACACTCTGCAAATCTATTACGACTTTAGCGGGTACTCCGACATGGCTATCGGACTCGGCTCAATCTTCGGCTTCCGTTTCCTCGAGAACTTCAACTACCCCTACATCTCCAAATCAATTACGGAGTTTTGGCGACGCTGGCATATCTCGCTCTCGACTTGGTTTAAGGAATACCTCTACATCCCGCTCGGCGGGAACAGAGTCAGCAAAAAGAGGAATTACCTCAACCTCTTTATCGTCTTCTTAGCAACTGGGATATGGCACGGCGCGGCGTGGAATTTCGTGGTGTGGGGACTCTGGCACGGATTCTTCATCATCCTCGAGAAAATGACCGGGTTACATAAGGAGTGTAAGAACATTCTCTTTAACATAGCACGGCACTGTTATCTCCTGCTGATCGTCGCGGTGGGGTGGGTGATGTTCCGAGCAGACAACCTGACTTACGCGTGGCACTACCTCCTGACCATGTCCGGTATAGAAACAGCGACGGAAGAACCCTACAAGCTGCTCTATTATGCCGATAGGATCGAAGTCATTTCACTGGTAGTAGGTATTATCGGCGCGGCACCTGTCTTCAGTCAGATGATAGAGACGAAGGATCGCAGCCACGTACGCATCGCACTGGTAAATACATGGCTGCTCGTCCTCTTTGTCCTGAGTGCTTCATTCATGGAAGCATCCACCTATAATCCCTTCATTTATTTCCGTTTCTAACTTCGTATTTTGATTTTTATAGATAGAACACATTGACACAAACAAAGTCATGATGAATAGCGATAACCTAACGTCCCGTCCTACTGCATCTTCATCGCCTGCGGTTGCGTGGCTGCGCAAATCCTGGAAGATATTGCTGGGTGCATTGATAGGTACCTTAATTTCCAATATCCTGTGTCTTCCCCTCTGGACGGATTATGATGTAATGGGTTTTTTCCGTACTCCGTGGAATAAAGAGGCGTGCATGGAGATTATTTATGGCGGTCCATTGGCTGGAGCAGATGCTTTTTCCATCACCTCACCATCGGATCCGTCTTTGAGCACCCCTACGGGCTACCGTTATGGGAGAGGAGTCCAGTTTTATACGGCCAATTTGCCGGTCAATGGAGAGTGGGTGTCGTACAGTTTTACGCTGAAAGCACATAGGAAGGGGATGCTTCAAATCATGTTGAAAGGTCCACGAAGGAGCAACGACTACGGTGAAATATCTTCCATTTTCTCCGATTACCGAAATTTAAAGATCGGGGATAAAGAGATTTTTTCTGATCGGAAGAAGGTGTCTTATGTCAAAGATTTTTCGCATCGCATCCTAGTGAATGCAAACGATGCCATTAAAATTTCGTTTGATGTTCGCAGACATCCTCTCGGTGCTGATGACTTCAATTTGATTGATAGTGAAAATTTTTGGTATATCATCACATTGAGTATTTTGGCTTTCGTCATTTTCTACGTCTTGTTGTGGCGTGTCCTATCGTTGTGTAGGCACCGGACAGCAGAGGATGCAATTTTCCTGTTCATCTTTTTTCTTCTCCTCGCCATTCCATTGAGTGGCATTTCCGATGCTCAGTTCTCCTTCCCCGAAAATAGAGCTTTAGCTAAGTGCCCTAAAATTTCCGAGGTACTCGTGAAGAATGCGAACTTTGGGGAAAGACACGGGGACTGGTTTTGTGATCATTTGGGTGGGCGCGCCGGAATGATCAAAATACATGATTTTGCCCAAAGCAAAATGCAACATATTGTCAGAGGACGAATACATTGGCAGATGATGGACAACGGGTGGATATTTCTGCCGCCGTTTGCCCCAAACATGAGACTGAAACGTGCGCAACTCCGACCCATTGTTACCAATTTCGCGAGACTGGGGAAATTCTGCGAGGCAAATCACATCAAGCTGTATGTTCTTATAGTGCCTCGCAAAGAGACCATCTATCAGGAGTATTTGTATGGATATGGGATGGATGAAGAGAAAAGCGCGGCGGAGAACGCATGGCACGAGCAAATAAAAACTATAGTCGGTCAGCAGCATGTTTCTTACATATACCCATGGAAGGAACTTCGGAATGCAAGCAAACAAGACTATACCTTCTTCAAACTGACTCTCCATTGGACGGACTGGGGAGCCTACATCGGCTACAGTGTGCTAATGAGGGAGATACGCCGGGATTTTCCCGATGTACCGATCGTGACATTGCGTGACTACAAGCTTACTCAAAGTGATCTCATCCGAGATGATTGGTATCGCGATTTCTACAATCCTCTTTTTAGTCTTATTAAGTCGGAAGGCGACCGGCGATGCCATGCCGCGCGATATAACTACTATGACATAAAAAATGGGGATAAGCTTGTGTGGAAAATAACAGGCGCGTATAGGAAAGAATTTGCGTACAGGGGGGGGGTATATAAAATTATGCATTTTACTGACTCACAGGGTGACAATCTTACAGGTTTTTTGTCTTGCACAGGTGGTATGATGAGGCAAATTCGCTTAAACCTTAACCTGCAATTACGACCGCGAGAGGAGCGATATAAAATTCTGAAATACTACGAGAAAGAGATACTCTCATACAAACCCGATATTCTCATCCTCACCGTAGTGGAATCTTCGCTTGATTATTTTGTCAATCCTATTTAAAGAACGACCATGTTATTTTCATCCTTGCCATTTGTGTTCCTGTTCTTGCCCATCGTGTGCGCACTGTACGCGCTGGCAAAGAGGAAAATCCGTAATTATATCCTGCTGGTAGCAAGTATCCTATTTTATGCTTGGGGAGAACCACGGTATGTGGCAGTCATGCTGCTGACTGTTTTGATCAGCTACCTTGGCGGCTTGCTGGTCTCTCAGTCACGGTATAAAAGGACGATGCTTCTACTCACGATTCTGGGTGATTTGAGTTTTCTCATTTATTTCAAATACTTCAACTTTCTTGCTGAGAACCTCAATGCACTCGTCGGCGGGCATATCGACTTCATCAAGGTGGTCATGCCTATTGGCATCTCCTTCTACACTTTCCAAGCCATCAGCTATGTGGTGGATGTCTATCGGGAGGAGGTAAAGGCGCAGAAGAATATCTACAAACTGGCACTCTACATCACTCTCTTCCCGCAGTTAGTGGCGGGTCCTATCGTGAAGTACCACGATGTGGCTGACCAAATTGATGGGCGTACAGTTGATCTCGATAAGGTGGCATACGGCGTGAAACGCTTCATCGTAGGCTTGGCAAAGAAAGTACTCATCGCCAACACGATGGGAGCGGTGGCGGATAAAATCTTCACCCAACCGATTGGGCAATTGGACTGCGGCTTCACGTGGCTGGGAGCCGTGTGTTACACGCTGCAAATCTACTACGACTTCAGCGGGTACTCGGACATGGCAATAGGTTTAGGGTCCATCTTCGGGTTTAAGTTTTTAGAGAACTTCAATTACCCCTACATCTCGCGCTCCATTTCGGAGTATTGGCGTCGTTGGCATATCTCGCTGGGGAGTTGGTTCCGGGACTACATGTTCCTGCCCATTTCCCGCGCGCTTTCATTGTCGGAGCACTATGGACATCTCTCGCACGCAATCGGACGGAAAAAAGCCAACGTGCTGCTCACCGCAATCGCGCTGCTGATCACATGGTTTTCCACCGGATTCTGGCATGGGGCAGGGTGGAGTTTCATCGTATGGGGGCTTTACAACGGTTTCTTCATCTTCGTAGAGATCATCACCGGGTGGAATCGAGACCGCAAAACATGGTATGGTAAGGCGATTCAACATGTTTACACAATGCTCGTAGTGGTGTTGGGATTCGTCATCTTTCGCTCGGACACGATGGAATACGCGTGGAATTACCTCAAGACCATGTTCGGATTCGGCGGGGACAAGGAACCGCTCTACCACTTCCTCTACTACGTAGATCGCATAGAAATCATCGCCTTCATCATCGGAGTGATCTGCAGCACGCCGATATGCCGTAAGATGCTGCAGGTTGAGAATCGGAGCCGCATCACAATAGCACTTGTCGACACTTGGCTGCTAGTTCTCTTCGTGCTGTCGGTGTCGTTCATCGCAGCATCAACATACAACCCCTTCATTTACTTCAATTTTTAATGTCGTATTTTGGTAGATAAATACATTGACACAAACAAAGTCATGATGAATAGCGATAACCTAACGTCCCGTCCTACTGCATCTTCATCGCCTGCGGTTGCGTGGCTGCGCAAATCCTGGAAGATATTGCTGGGTGCATTGATAGGTACCTTAATTTCCAATATCCTGTGTCTTCCCCTCTGGACGGATTATGATGTAATGGGTTTTTTCCGTACTCCGTGGAATAAAGAGGCGTGCATGGAGATTATTTATGGCGGTCCATTGGCTGGAGCAGATGCTTTTTCCATCACCTCACCATCGGATCCGTCTTTGAGCACCCCTACGGGCTACCGTTATGGGAGAGGAGTCCAGTTTTATACGGCCAATTTGCCGGTCAATGGAGAGTGGGTGTCGTACAGTTTTACGCTGAAAGCACATAGGAAGGGGATGCTTCAAATCATGTTGAAAGGTCCACGAAGGAGCAACGACTACGGTGAAATATCTTCCATTTTCTCCGATTACCGAAATTTAAAGATCGGGGATAAAGAGATTTTTTCTGATCGGAAGAAGGTGTCTTATGTCAAAGATTTTTCGCATCGCATCCTAGTGAATGCAAACGATGCCATTAAAATTTCGTTTGATGTTCGCAGACATCCTCTCGGTGCTGATGACTTCAATTTGATTGATAGTGAAAATTTTTGGTATATCATCACATTGAGTATTTTGGCTTTCGTCATTTTCTACGTCTTGTTGTGGCGTGTCCTATCGTTGTGTAGGCACCGGACAGCAGAGGATGCAATTTTCCTGTTCATCTTTTTTCTTCTCCTCGCCATTCCATTGAGTGGCATTTCCGATGCTCAGTTCTCCTTCCCCGAAAATAGAGCTTTAGCTAAGTGCCCTAAAATTTCCGAGGTACTCGTGAAGAATGCGAACTTTGGGGAAAGACACGGGGACTGGTTTTGTGATCATTTGGGTGGGCGCGCCGGAATGATCAAAATACATGATTTTGCCCAAAGCAAAATGCAACATATTGTCAGAGGACGAATACATTGGCAGATGATGGACAACGGGTGGATATTTCTGCCGCCGTTTGCCCCAAACATGAGACTGAAACGTGCGCAACTCCGACCCATTGTTACCAATTTCGCGAGACTGGGGAAATTCTGCGAGGCAAATCACATCAAGCTGTATGTTCTTATAGTGCCTCGCAAAGAGACCATCTATCAGGAGTATTTGTATGGATATGGGATGGATGAAGAGAAAAGCGCGGCGGAGAACGCATGGCACGAGCAAATAAAAACTATAGTCGGTCAGCAGCATGTTTCTTACATATACCCATGGAAGGAACTTCGGAATGCAAGCAAACAAGACTATACCTTCTTCAAACTGACTCTCCATTGGACGGACTGGGGAGCCTACATCGGCTACAGTGTGCTAATGAGGGAGATACGCCGGGATTTTCCCGATGTACCGATCGTGACATTGCGTGACTACAAGCTTACTCAAAGTGATCTCATCCGAGATGATTGGTATCGCGATTTCTACAATCCTCTTTTTAGTCTTATTAAGTCGGAAGGCGACCGGCGATGCCATGCCGCGCGATATAACTACTATGACATAAAAAATGGGGATAAGCTTGTGTGGAAAATAACAGGCGCGTATAGGAAAGAATTTGCGTACAGGGGGGGGGTATATAAAATTATGCATTTTACTGACTCACAGGGTGACAATCTTACAGGTTTTTTGTCTTGCACAGGTGGTATGATGAGGCAAATTCGCTTAAACCTTAACCTGCAATTACGACAGCAAGTGGAGCGATATAAAATTCTGAAATACTACGAGAAAGAGATACTCTCATACAAACCTGATATTCTCATCCTCTCCATATATGAACCTCGTCTTGGTTTTTTTGTTAATCCTATTTAAGGAGCGACCATGTTATTTTCATCTGTGACATCTGTTTTTCTCTTCCTACCGATCGTATGCGTTTTGTATGCGTTGGCGAGGAGGGAAATCCGCAACTCCCGCTTTGTGCGGGGGAAGCTGAAGGCGTTTTTCCGTCCGCCGGTGGTCGAGCAAAGCTCCATCGATACGCTGATCGCAAAGAACATGATCGGCGATTTTTCCCGGCAGCGCACCCTCGTCATCGGCGGCAGTCGGGGCATCGGATTGCAGTGCCTGCGTCTGCTGGCACTGGGAAATGCGTGGGGGGGGGGGTATTATTCACTTACACCCAATCGCAGCATGAATCGGTACGCGTCATGAACGATCTTCAACAACACGGGTTCAAAGCCACGATGCTGCACTTGGATGTTACCCATCCCGGTGAACAGTCACTCGCCGCACTTAAGGAATTCGCGCCGACGCACCTCTATTACTTTGCGACGCCGAAAATCAGCTCGGCGGATAAAACGCTCAACGAAGACCGCTTCCGCACGTTCAGCGATTACTACATATTTGCCCTGCATCGACTCATTGAGTATCTGAAACCGGCAGGGTTGCGGAATGTGTTTGTGCCCTCCTCGATAGCCATCACGGAGTTGCCGAAGGACATGATGGAATATGCCTTTGCCAAGGCGGCGATGGAATGCTGGGTAAAAGCGATGCGCGAGAAACGCAAAATCTTTGTGTACGCCCCGCGCTTTCCGAGGATTAAGACCGCGCAAACACAAACCTTACTCTCCGTACCCGCTGCTGCGGCGGAAGACATCTTATTCCCTGAAATGCTGAAATTCGAAGAAAATTCCCTCTATGATTGAACTACTTTCTCAGATGCAATACCCGACCGACCCGGCATTAGTTCTCCGCAAGAAGAACACAATCA
>CAYRJI010000003.1:0-48313 GCA_964424645.1 uncultured Akkermansia sp.
AAGACAACCAACTCTCATTTTGTTCTGCTCAATGGTGAGTTTTTAGAGGTGCCAGAGATGTGATTGTGTTTGGCATTGTGCTTGCAAAATGGGGGAATGCGGGGTACAATGAGCGTGTGCGCACCGCGCAGGGCAAGCCAAGTTCGAGAACAACGCAGAGAAAATGATCAAGTGGATACTCAATAAGATCGTCGGGTCAAAGAACCAGCGAGAAGTGCGGCGTTTGCGACCCGTGGTAAAGCGGATTTTAGATCAAGAGAAGGAGTGGGAAGCTAAAGATACGGAGTTTTTGCGTGAAAAGACCAAGGAATGGCAATCCTATCTGCACCGTTTCAGACCGCTGGACTTGCCGCCGAGGGGTATCATTATGGCGGCAGACAAAGAAAGTTTGGAGAATTACGCCGAGCTGTTAAACACGCGCTTCACCGCTTTGGCGGATTTGTTCCCCAAGTTACCCCACGTGGACCCCGTCCCGGAAAGTATTGAAACCGGGAAAAAAGCATTTGCGGAGATAGAACCCAAATTCGACAAGCTGCGGGCAAAGTATTTGGACACCATCCTGCCGGAAGCATTTGCAGCCGTGAAACTCGGGGCTCGCCAGCTCTGCGGTAAGACGATCAATGTGTGCGATACACCCACGGAATGGAACATGGTGCACTTCGATGTCCAACTCATAGGCGGAGTCGCCCTGCACCGTGGCTTTATCGCCGAAATGGCTACGGGCGAAGGTAAAACACTGGTGGCGACCCTGCCGGTGTACCTGAATGCCCTGACCGGTCTCGGGGTGCACGTCGTGACGGTCAATGACTACCTCGCGAAACGTGACTCCATGTGGATGGGTGCTCTCTTTACGCACTTGGGGCTCACGGTGGGCTGCATCCAGAGCATGATGCCGAACGAACTGCGGCGGCAGCAATACGCCTGCGACATCACTTACGGCACCAACGCGGAATTCGGCTTCGACTACTTACGTGACAACGGGATGGCTTCCACCCGTGAAGCCCAAGTCCAGCGCGGTCACTATTTCGCTATTATCGATGAGGTAGACTCCATCCTCATCGATGAAGCACGCACGCCGCTCATCATTTCCGGTCCGGCGGTGGTTGAAACGGAGCAGCAGTACGATGCGCTCAAACCCACCATTGAAAAAGTTGTAAAAGCGCAGGTCGAGCTCTGTAACCGCTTGATGACGGAAGCCATGGAGCACGCAAAAGCCGGTGACACCGATGCGGCGGGGCGTTGCCTTTACAAGGTGAAACTCGGTATGCCGCGCAATCGCGCTTTCATGCGGAGTCAGCAGGACCCGGAGTATCGCCGCATGGTTGAAAAGTACGAGATGTTCCTCCTGCAAGACCCGCGTAAACTCGAGCAATACAAACTCAAGGAGGAGCTCTATTTCTGCGTGGACGAAAAAATGCACGACGCCGACCTCATGGATATGGGGCGACGCCTCATCAGCCCGGGGCATCCGGAGCACTTCGTTCTGCCCGACATCGGAACCGAATTTGTCAACATCGACGAAGACGCCCGGCTCAGTGAGCGCGAGAAGGAGCTGCGCAAACAAGCCCTCTCCAAGCAACTGGAAGAGACCGGCATCCGCTTGCATACCACAAGTCAGCTCCTCAAGGCATACACCATCTATGAACGCGATAAAGAATACGTCGTCAAGGATGGCAAAATCATCATTATCGACCAAAACACCGGGCGCGAAATGCCGGGTCGTCGCTGGAGTGAGGGGCTGCACCAAGCCGTGGAAGCCAAAGAAGGGGTGACCGTGGAAGAAGAAAACATGACCTACGCCACGATCACCATCCAAAATTACTTCCGTCTCTACTCCCGACTCGCAGGGATGACCGGTACGGCCGAAACAGAAGCCGCCGAATTCCACGACATCTATCGGCTCGATGTCCTCCCCATCCCCACCAATAAACCCTGCATCCGCGAGGACTTCAATGACCTTATCTTTAAGAGTCGCCGCGAAAAATTCAATGCCGTGGTAGCCAAAATCGAGGAGCTGCACAAGAAGGGGCAACCTGTCCTAGTTGGCACTGCCAGTGTGGATGCCTCCGAAACACTTTCCCGCATGCTCAAACGTAAAAATATCCCGCACGAAGTCCTCAACGCCAAAAACCACCAGAGAGAGGCGGAAATCATCGCGTTGGCGGGACAACGCGGAGCCGTCACGGTCTCGACGAATATGGCGGGGCGCGGCACGGACATCAAACTCGGTGACGGCGTGCCGGAGCTCGGCGGTCTCTTTGTGCTGGGTACGGAAAGGTATGAGTCCCGCCGCATTGACCGGCAGCTGCGCGGTCGATGCTCCCGCCAAGGCGACCCCGGGGCTTCGCAATTCTTCCTGTCCTTCGAGGATGACCTCATGCGTAACTTCGGCGGCAGCGAGCGCATGACGCGTATCATGGACCGTTTCGGTATGGAGGAAGGCGAAGCCGTCGAAAACCGGCTCATGAACAAGGTGATCGAAGGTGCCCAAAAACGCGTGGAGCAACGCAACTACATATGGCGCAAGCATGTGCTGGATTACGACGACGTCATGAATCAGCAGCGCACCATCGTCTACGGTTTGCGCAATGAAGCCTTGCTCTGCGAGGACCCGCGCGTGATGCTCTACGAGAACCTCGAAGAAGCCGTGCAGCAGAAATGCGAGAGCTATGTGAGCGACGAAGCAGAAGGCATGGTGCAAGCCGTAAGTCTCTCGCAGTGGGTGAATTCCACCTTCCCGGTCGGCAAGAGCAACGACACCTCTTGGCTCGAAAATAAAACTGCACGGGAAGCCGCTGAAGCAGTATCCGCCCTCGTGCGCGAAATGTATGAGAAAAAGGTGAGCAATGAGCGTTCGGACTATGTGGACCGGATGGAGCGCAGTATTATGCTCCAAGCTATCGATAAAATGTGGCAACGCCACCTCAACGACATGGATGCCCTGCGCGAGGGTGTGCGTCTGCGTGCTCAGGGGCAGCGTGACCCCCTCGTGGAGTACAAACGCGAGGCCTACGGCCTCTTCGAAGCCCTCATGCGCGATATTCAGCTCGACATGGTCTCCCGAATGTTCCGCACCACCACCAACCTGAGCGCGTTCGAGGACTTCCTCGCTTCCCTGCCGGACGACCTCTCCGATGCCCTGAATATCGAGGGCGACGGAGGCGACCTGCTCTCCAACCTGCGGGAGCAAATGCAGCGTCTCCGTGAGCATGAGCAGCCCGATGCCCTCCCCCCTGCCCCGACCGCAACAACCGCAGAGGATGAGACCCTCGCCACGGGCAACAGTCTGTACAACGGGGGCGAGCACACCGAGGACGGAGCTGCCCTCAGTGAAAGCGGTAGCACCGGCTACCTGCCGGGTGAGTCGGTGCACTCTCGCGAGAAGAAGATCGAGCTTCCGAATCGCCGCCGTCGCATCGTCAACATTCGTCCGGAATCCTCTCCCCGTGCTTCCGGAGATGGTACCCCGGTATACGAACCCGATGATTCCCGCCCCTCTCTCTGACTGTCCCCCTGCCCCGCATGGCTGCCAATATCCGCTCTGTTCTGGAATATGTGCCGGACTTCCGGGGGAAGCTGATGGTGGTGCATCTCGCGCGCACTTTACTGGAGACCGATGAGTTGGTAGATGCCTTGCTGGATGCCGAAGCCCTGCATGAAATCGGGGTGCGGCTCGTGTTGGTTGCGGAGGGAAACGACATCGCGTCCCTGCAGCACCATGCCGAGTTGTGCGGAATGCACACGGCTGTGGTCGATATACCCCTCTCTGCCGGGCAGGTTGCCCTCTCGCGTGTCGAGGAAATCATCCGCCGTCACCAAATTGCCGTCGTTGCCTCGGGTACAGATGGTCGATTCGATGAGGGAAGCGTGAACCTAGCCGTCCTCCTCGGGGCTTCCAAGTACATCTGCCTGCAAACCGACGAAATCCCCGCCCGTGCAGGTTCTCCCATCTTTGCCATCCCGGAAAGTGAAGTAGTTACCTGCCCTCCCGACACCTGCTCCCATTTCCCGGAACTTCAGGCAGCCGCCGCTGTTTGCCGTCGCGGCATCGCCCGCGTTCACCTGCTCTCCGGCCTACATCGCGGGGTCTTGCTCGATGAACTCTTTTCCGAAGAAGGCGTGGGTACCATGGTGCACGCCGACTCTTACCGCGATATCCGCCCCCTGCACGAGGATGACATCCCCGAGCTCCTCTCTCTCATCGCCCGCTGTGTCGCCGATGCCAAACTCATCCGCCGTACCTACGAGGACATCTGCGATAACCTGCGCTGCTACTACGTTTACACGCTGGATGACACCATCGTCGGCTGCGTCGCCCTCTACCCCTACCCCGGTGACCATTGCGCCGAGCTCGGTTGCCTCTTCATTAAAACAAATTATGAGGGGCATGGCTACGGTCGTGCCCTCTGCCGCTTTGTCGAACAGAAAGCTAAAGCCGCCGGTTTCAAGCGTATTTTCGCCCTCTCCCAAAGTGCTGTGAACTTCTTCCGCTCGCGCCTCAACTACACCCGACTCCCCCGCACCGCCTTGCCCGCATCCCGCCTCCAGATGCTGGAAGAAAGCGGTCGTCACTCGGAAGTCCTCGCCCGCGAACTGTAACCCATTCTCTTCGTGCTTCTTGTTCTCTCCGCCGCTCACCCCGTGCCTACTACTTCCGCCGCTTATTTATTGGGACAGATGTGATTGCGTGCCTTATTTGGCAACTCAACACCGAGGGGACTTGTCCGCGCAGATGCCCGTGAGCGAGTGCAGAAGGGCGTTCAGCGAAGAGAAATGGAAATCTGCTGCGGAAAGGTCGCAGGAGAGCGTCATTTGGTTTGGGACAGCGGCACAGGGCAGGTTGGCGCGCTTTGCTGCCAGCACTCCGTTTTCAGAATCTTCAATGACGAGGCAAGCAGATGCGGGGAGCCGGAGGTAGCGCAGAGCCGCCAAAAAGAGGGCGGGGTCCGGCTTCACGGCGTACCCGTCGGTTCTGCAAAAGAGCAACTCGAAGAAGGAGGCGACGTGCAGGTGCTCCAGCCATCTGCTGACCCATCGACGGGAAGAGGAGGAAGCCACCACCATGCGAACGCCGTGCGCTCGGCACCAAAGCAAAAGTTCCCGCGCTCCGGGCATAAGAGGGTAGGAGGCAAGTTCGCGCTCAACGGCAGTCTGCCGCGCGACGTTCTCGGTCTCCCAATCAAAAGACTTTCCCGTGAGTTGTTCTAGGTGAGAGGCGGGGTCCCAGCGGGAGTAGCCTGCTCCGAGACAGGGAGCATAATCCTGCCGGGAGAGTGAGCAGCCCTCGCGCTCATAAAGGCGCACCCATGAGTGAAAAATAGCACCTTCGGTATCCAGAAGAACCCCGTCAAAGTCGAAGATCATTGCCTGTGGGCAGGTCATGAGTTCCCGTGCATGAGGGCATGAAACCATTCTCGCGGTGTACGTTGCGCCAAGTTCGCAAAATAGAGGTACACGGCAATGCCGAGGTATATAACATTGGGCGTCCACGCACAAACCCACGCCTGAAGTAGCCCGGAGTCACCCAAAGTCGGGAAGACTCGGTAGAGGAAAAGCATGAGGGCAGCGAGCAAAACGGCGATGCTGATGCCCTTCATCGGGCTGCGTCGCTGAAAGGATACGGCACTCGGTATAGCGAGCAGCACGAGCACCAAACAACTGAAAATGCGTGCGATACGCACGTGCCATTCCGTGAGGTAGCGGTTGCGATCGGTGCTCGCTCCCGCCCCGGATTGTATCAACTCGTAGAGCACGGAGGTTCCCATCGCATCAATGCGTTCATCCTGTGTGGGAGAAATAATCTGGTAGGGTTTTTCCTCCAACGGCAGTACCAAGGTGTCGAAATACTTTTCATCCGGGGGGCGGGTGCCCGAGCGCGAAATGGCTCGAGTATAGGCGTGCTTCAGGGTCCAAGTGGCATCCAATTGGTTCCAGCAGGCAGATTCGGCGAGGGTCTGCCCAATCAATTTCCCAGAATTCGGACCGTCAAATTGCTCGATAACCACTCCGCGCATGGGAGCACCGGGGTTGCTGAACCCGGCGGGTTCTTCAATACGCCAGATGCGAGCGTAGGCATCGCTATGGTAGATGATAGGCGCGAGTTTACCGTCCTCAATTTTTTCTTGTTTGAGGATCATCTGACGGTAGAGGGAACTATTCGGTGCCCAGTGAAAGCCGAAGATACCGTAGACGACGGCAGCTAAAGCGGCGTAAAAAAACACCGGGAAGCACACCCGCAAAAGCGACCTCCCGCTCTGCAACATCCCGGTCAGTTCGCTGGTACCGCTCAGCCTGCTCAGACTCCACAATGCCCCCATCATAATCGTGTAGGGCATGATCTGGTACAAAAACATGGGCAGCTGCGTCACATAGAATCGCGCGGCCTGCGCCACGGGGTCATCGAAGCGCGTCCGGAAACGCTCCATGTTGTCCGTAAAGTCTGCCAACATGTATATCAGCAGCAGTATAGCGGTACAGAGTAAAAAATAATTGATAAAGCAGCGACTCACGTACCGATCCATTGTCCCCAAAAAGCAGTACGTCAAAGCACCTAAGAAGGGAATATAGCAGAGGAGCAATAAAAAAAGAGGACGGCATTTTTGCTCGATGGGGTAGCTCTCCGGCATACCCGCCACTTCCCACCGCATCTGCGCAAGCTCTCCGGGAACCAAAAAATACGCCAACAGTGTCCCCAGCCCCAAGCACACTAAGAGAAGAAACAACTTTTTAGGTACGGCGAACATGCGGAGGGTGGACTCGGACGGGATCGGCAACCGCCGACTCGGAAAGGGAATACAGGGAATGCAGGTACCGCTGCATCAGACCCCATGTTCCAGACGCTCAGCCAAGTATTCCGGGAGTCCGGCATCACGAATGGCTTTTTGCGCTGCGGCAATATCATATTCTATGCGCTTAATGATAACGAGGTTCAAATCTGTGTCAAAGATACCGTAGCTGGCGCGTGGGTCATGGTCGCGGGGTTGACCCACGGACCCTACATTGATAAAATACTTGAGGGTGTTGAGGGGTGTAAACTCCGTGTACCCGTCCGAATAAAGGGGACCCATGTTTTCCGCGTCTTCACTCGCATGCGTGCCGTCCCAAACAAAAATTTTGGGGATATGCGTATGACCATGGAAGCATACCTGAGAGAATTGCCGAGGGAAGTTGCCGAAAGCATCATCGGCGTTGATGATATAATTCCACGCCTTGGGATGGTCGAGCGAGGAATGCACCAACGTAAACGTAATGCCCGAATCACTGCGAACTATACGCTGGTATTGCAAGCTCCTGAGCCAATCCAACTGATTATCATTCAACTGCTCGCGCGTCCAATCCATCGCCCGACGCGCCACCTCGTTCATGCGGGCATTGGACGGAGTGACGACTTCCTCATCGTGGTTTCCCTTAACGGTCGGGCACCCGAGCTCGCGTACGTAGTCGAGACACTCGCCGGGAAACGCGTTGTAACCGACCACATCACCGAGACACACGATGTCCGTGCACTGATTGTCACGCACATCCCCAATTACCGCACTGAGCGCGTGGTAATTGGCATGTATATCGCTGATAATCGCCGTCCTCGCCATACGGAAGTATGAGGTATTCTACACGACCCGCCCCCCCAATGCAAGACCAATGTTGCACAAATAAACAAAAGGAACTCAACACGCGGGCACAGAAGCCGCACGCCGCCACCCGGCAACACACCGAGACTGCGCTCCACCGGTGTCAGCTCTCGGGAGGCGTCACCGCAGAGGCGGGAATCTCCTCCTTATTGGTGAACCGCCACTTGACTTTATTGCGTTTACTTGCAGAGCGAGCCTTGCGCCGTTTTTCATCCATCGGACTCTCAAAGGCGCGGCGTCGGCGCATCTCTTCCAAAATTCCTTCAGTATCCAATTTCGTCTTCAAGCGCTTCAAAGCGCGGTCTATCGGCTCGCCTTTTCGTACTGTAACAGAACGCATGGTCAGTTTGTGTGGTGATTATATGTATGTTCCGGGAACGGGCAGCGAGCTTACCTCATTCCGAGCATACTGTCAAGCATTTTTTCATCAAATTGACGGTTGAAATTTTAACCGTTTCCGTGGTACATAAGCTATTTAGTTCGCGCCCCCTGCTTCGCATCGGTAATCACTTTTCGTTCACCTCTTGTTCGTTTGCTTTCTCCGCTTTCCAGAAGTCATCGAGGCGGTAGAAGTCGCGGACTTCAGCAGCCATCACGTGCACCATGACATCGATGTAATCGAGGACGGACCAGAGGGCTTGCGGCGTGCGCTCGGCGTAAACCGGAGATGCACCGCAGCGTTCGGCGACGAGCCGGTCGACATCGCGGATGACGGCACGGAGGTGGGGCACCGAGGTAGCGGTGCAGACGACGGCGAAGTCGGTAATCGGAGACGAGCCGCGCAGATCATAGACAGTCACATCCGTGGCTTTCGCATGGCGTGCGGCATCGGCGCAGGCTTGGGCAAGTTGGAGGGCGGACATGGCGGTGAGCTACGCTTCGGGGGGTAATTCGCGATTCGGAGGATTCAGGAGCATCCCGGTTTCGAGAAGTTCCTTCACGTGGTCACCGCTGAGCGTTTCGTACTCGACGAGTTTTTTTGCGATGAGCTCCAGTCGTTCCTTATTGACGGTAAGTATATCGTGAGCTCGTCGGTAATTTTCCTCGACGATGCGGCGGACTTCTTGGTCGATGAGTTGAGCCGTGCTCTCGGAATAGCTGCGCACAGATTGGGCAAAGTCGCGCGCGAGAAAGACTTCATCGTGCCCGGAACCATAGTCCACCGGACCAAGTTTCTCACTCATCCCATACACACAAACCATCTTGCGCGCTATCGCCGTGGCTTGGCTGATGTCCCCCCGTGCACCGCCGGAAATATCGCCGAACATAATTTCTTCCGCGCACCGCCCTCCCATGCTCATCACGATGAAGTCGAGCAGCTCATTCTTGTACTCACTGTGTTTATCTTCATCCGGCAGCATCATGGTGACCCCGAGGGCGGGTCCGCGCGGTATGATGCTCACCTTGTGGAGAGGCAGCGTCTTGGCGAGTTCTGTTTTGAGCAGACAGATAGCGTGTCCCGCTTCGTGCACGGCAGTCATCCACTTCTCCCGCTCAGTAATCTCCATGGACCGCCGCTCCCTGCCCCAGCGCACTTTTTCACGGGCTTCTTCGAAGTCATCCTGCTCGACCGCTTTGTGCCCGCGTCGCACGGCTGTCAGTGCCGCTTCATTGACGAGATTGGCGAGCTCTGCTCCGGAAAACCCTGTAGTGGCACGTGCCACAATATTGAGGTCCACTTCCGGCGCAAGTTTAATTTTGCGGACGTGAACGCGCAGGATTTGCTCGCGCCCGGCGGCATCCGGCAGGTTCACCATGACTTGGCGGTCAAAGCGTCCCGGTCGCAATAGGGCCGGGTCGAGCACATCCGCCCGGTTTGTGGCGGCAATCACGATGATGTTTTCGTTGTCGGTGAACCCATCCATCTCCACCAGCAGGGCATTGAGTGTTTGCTCACGTTCATCGTGCCCACCGCCCACGCCGTGCCCACGATGCCTACCCACGGCGTCAATTTCATCGATAAAGATGAGGCAAGGAGACGAGCGTTTGGCTTCTGCAAACATATCGCGCACGCGGCTTGCACCCACTCCCACGAACATCTCCATGAAGTCCGAGCCCGAGATGGTGTAGAAAGGTACACCGGCTTCACCTGCAATGGCTTTTGCCAATAGGGTCTTGCCCGTACCGGGTGGTCCGACCATGAGCACCCCCTTGGGGATACTCCCGCCCAGTGCATGGAATTTCTTGGGATTACGGAGGAACTCCACAAGCTCCCACACTTCCTCTTTGGCTTCGGATATCCCGGCTACATCCGCAAATGTTATTTTGTTACGCGACGGATCGATGAGCCGAGCGCGACTCTTGGCAAATTTGATTGCCCCGTTGGGTCCACCGCTTCCGAGGCGGAACAGGAGGAAAAAGACGAGGAGGAGGAGCAAAACGGGCAGGCAGTTGATCAACAACAACTGGAACGTGTTGCTTTCCACGCGGTATACGGCATGATTCCCCAGCAGAGTGCGGACGCGATCCGCTTGAAATCTGCTGTCGAAGCTCACCACCACACCCGTCACATCTTTGCGCGAGAGCTCAATTTGCGGGTCTTTGCGGTAGGACCCTTCGATGTAGCCACTGCCGTTGCTGCGCAGGTGTATGACGGCGGGCTTGCCCATATCAATGCGCCCTTCCTGCCCGAGTGCGCAAAATTGCTCTGTGGACCAGATGCGATCGAACTTTTCCCCTCCCTCAGACCGAGGAACATCTTCATTCTCAAGTGAAGTCGTGGTAATCCCGAATCGATTGCACAGCGATTTAATTTCTTCGCATTCTGTGAAGGGCATGTAAAACTTCCCGTACGTGAATTTCGGGGTCTCGCGGTAGAGGTACGCGTGTATCGTGCCGGAGGTCGAGCCTTCATCCGATATCACTTCAATGGGAAATTTTTCCGGATCATTAAGCACCACGCTGCCCACCCGGTACTCCTCCTCAAATTGTCGCAAATCCATCTTCCTTCTGCCCGCTCCTATGCCGTCGTTGTATAAAAACGCCATCATGATGATGCCCACTATGACCGACAGCAACAACCACAGTCCCAAATTGGAGCGTCTCTGCGGCTCCTTACCTCGCTTCTCAGCTCCCTTCCCGTTCCTTTCTTCCGGTTCGTTTGTCATACGTTCTTCTTCAAGGGTCACCCTGCCGTCTCTCTCGTCCGTCAGGTCGCCGCAGCATCCTACCACATTTCTCACATTTTGAAAATACCGCAGTGAGACATAATCCATAAAAAATTGCCGACCCACGGAAATTGAACACAGCCGTCCCAAGAAAAATACGAGCTTCGTGGTGGGCGATGGCTTTGCGGCGGGAAGACACGGGGGTGATCAAGTACGAGGTACGAAGTACGAAGTACGAAGTGAAAGAGTTAGGCGCAACGGAGTTGCGCGGGCATGGTGGGAGGAGGCAAAGCCAAAACGACGTGTGGGAACTAAATCAAAGCACCCGTGAGGGTGATACGTCTGTGGTACGCGAAGCCATGAAGAGGTGCTCGCGTGGCACCAGTATCCACCACGCATAACACAACCTGCTACAACACTCCCATCACGCACGGTTTTCTTACATGACCCGATAGCTTACCACACCCGCCACTCCTTGGCTTTGCCACTTCGTACCTCGTACTTCCATTTGCCTTTCATTCTCCCCCCTCGTCCATCGATACGCGCGGGGTAAAGCGCATGAGATCGGCTTGGAAGGTAAGGAGGATGTCGCCGGTCGGTCCATTGCGGTTTTTTGCGAGATTCAAATTGGCGTCCGTGCTGTCTGTCTCCTCTTCGTCTTCATTGGTGTTGGTATAATACCCCTTGCGATAAAGTAAACCGATCATGTCGGCATCCTGTTCGATGGCACCGGATTCACGCAAATCGCTCATCATGGGTAAACCCCTCACCTTGCCGGTGCGGTTTTCGGGTCCGCGATTGAGCTGGGCAAGCACTATGATGGGCAATCGTAACTCTTTTGCCAACCCCTTGAGCCCGGCAGATATCTCGGCTATCTCGCGTTCACGGCTATTTTGTGCCTGCTTGGTGTGGGACCTCATGAGCTGGAGATAATCCACCCCGATAGCACAAATATCCGGATGCTCTTTGACGAGACGCCGCGCCTTAGCTCGCAACTCAGATATAGAAATAGCAGCTGTATCATCGATGATTAACCCGCTGCTGCTGAATTCCACAATCGCTTTTCGGAAAGCACTCAACTGATTATTGGACAGCTTGCCGGTGGTGAGGTCATCGCGGGTTACGCCGCTCCGGGCATAGAGTAGACGCTCCATGAGCTGCACGGCGGGCATTTCGCAGGAAAAGATGACCACAGGCAGCCCCACATCCAGCACGAGGTGCTCCATGATGTTGAGCAAGAGGGAGGTTTTTCCCATGGAGGGGCGTGCGGCAATGACAAAAAGCTCTCCCGCTTTGAGCCCGTTGATCTTGCTATCCAACTGCGGATAACCGGTGGTCAGTCCCAGCACCTTCCCCTTGCGGTCCATCATTTTCTCCATGTTGCTCACCGCTTCTTGTATCACCTTTTTGAGATTCCAAGCGGTACCGCTCTGTGAACTTTGCCGGATTTGCATCACCTCCTGCTCTGCGGAATCAAGCAACTGGTCTACTTCCGTATCCGCCGTCAGTGCCAACTCGTGCATGGAATTAGCCGCCATGATCATCGCCCGCCTCAAATACTTCTCTTTGAGGAGCGCAAAATGCGACTTAAAGAGTGCTGTGGAGCTCTCTACACTGAATATATCTGCCAGTCCGGGGACTCCGCCCACCGCTTCCAAGTTCCCCTCATCTGCCAATATCTGCGCGATAGCCGTCAGATCGATCGTCTCATTTTTCTCCGACCGCCGCCGTATAATGTCCCAGAGGATGCGGTGCGCCGGGATGTAGAAGTATTCATCCGTGAGTCCGTTGCTGATGCACTCGTTGATGATGTAGGCGGGGTCCAGCACCATCATACACAGCAAACTCTTCTCCAAGGGCGGTGCCGAGGGCATGACAACCTGCCCCTTGTCCGGCTTTTCTTGTGTGCTTCCTGAGGTATCTCGTTTCATCTTTCGCGCACCAAGTTTAGCACCTTCACCGCCCCGCCGCAAGTACGAACCACACCTGTCCCGAATAAATTAAGGGCTTAGTGGTGAGCGATGGCTTTGCGGCAGGAAAACGCGGAGGTGCTCAAGTACGAGGTACGAGGTACGAGGTACGAAGTACGAAGTACGAAGTGAAGAAGTTAGGCGCAACGGAGTTGCGCGGGGGAGGTTGAGAGGAGGCAAAGCCGAAGCAATGCGAAGGGGATAAATCCGTGCACCCGTGAGGTTGAAGCCCCCTTAGTACGCAGAGCGTGTGAAAATGGCATGGGAGGTGACATTGTGGTGCTGCGCACTCGCTTGTGGTCAGACGGTCTCGGTGTGTGCGAGAAGCTCGACCGCAATTTCGTCGGTGAGGAGCAAACCGCGCGGGGTAAGACTCAAACGCTCCGGGGTGAGAGTAGCCAGCCCCTCATCGCGCAGCATCGCTGAAAAAGCGTCCGGGACGGATGAAATAAGGGCGCGCGGGACTCCCTCATCCGTGCGCAAGCCGAGCCCTATCCTTTCCGTGAGACGTTGTACGGTGCTGAGGGATTCGGCACTCCCCGGGGGAAGCGTGTGCTGCTCGCAGAGGGCTCGGATGTAGGCTTGTGTGTTGCCCTCGTTGGCATAGCGCATGCCCTGCAGGGTGCCACATGCCCCGGGTCCGAGTCCCACGTAGTCCTCCCCGCGCCAACAGGAAAGATTGTGGAGGGAACGGCAAGCCGGAGTACGCGCGTAGTTGGAGACCTCATAGTGGCGAAATCCGGCAGCGGTGAGCAGCTCATGTGCTGCGGTGTAGAGCTCTACTTCCGTATGTTCATCGAGCGGAGGAAGTGTCTCAAAGGGCGTGCCCTTTTCCCGGGTCAGGCTGTACGTAGATATGTGCTCCGGCTCACACGCCAGTGCTTGCTGCAGGGTGCTGCGCCAAACCTCCGGCGTTTGCCCCGGCAGGCAGAACATGAGGTCCAGATTCACCTGCGGAATCCCCGCATCGCGCAGCATCTGCACTCCTTCCGTAATTTGAGCAGGAGTATGCTCACGCCCGAGAAATTGCAGCTCGCCGGGTTGAAAACTCTGCGCCCCCAGCGAAACACGCGTGATCCCCAGCTCCCGCCACTGTCGCACCTTTGCCGGGGTAAATGTGGCGGGATTTGCCTCAAAGCTCCACTCGCTCAATGTGGAAAAATCGAGCATCTCCCTCAGCCCACCTACCAAGTGCGCCAAGTGCGTGGGGGAGAGCATACTCGGCGTCCCCCCCCCGAAGTAAAGTGTACTCAGGGAACACCCGTCGGGTAACCGCATCCGCGCCTCCGCGAGCACCGCCTGCACGAACGCCCGCATATTGACGGCACCCGGCGTATGCTTGAAAAAGCCACAGTACGGACACACCCGGTGACAAAAGGGGATATGGACGTAAACTGCAAGCTCACCGCGCATGCACACTCGCCATCCGGTTCTCCTCGCACCTCCGCCACACAACACACCCCATCCCCGCCACTCTTGCCACTCCCCGGGTCTGCTACTTCGTACTTCCCGTTGGCTTCTCTTCCGTCGCGGGGTTACAGTTCCGAAGCAGCCGGTTTGTCCAAGAAGAACTTGGCATCCGGATGCTTCTGCAGGAAGGAAGCCGCCACATCCGCCGTAACGGGACCTTGGATAGCCTTCTTCACGATGGAAGCTTTCTTCTCACCCCACGCCATGAGTCGCACTTTCGCAGCCCCCATGATCGTGGCTACTCCCATCGTAATAGCCGTCTTGGGCACATTATCAAAACCACCGAAAGCCGGTGCCGCATCCGTCTTTGTCAGGTCATCGAGTGTCACCTGCCGGGTGATCGTCGTGTCATCCGACCCCGGCTCGTTGAAGCCGATGTGCCCGGTGCGCCCAATGCCGAGAATTTGCAGGTCGAGCCCACCGCATGCCTTAATCTTCGCCTCGTAGGCGGCGCAGTGCGCAGGTATGTCTGCCGGTGCCAGCGTACCGCAGGGCAGATTCACGTTCTCGGGTTTGATGTCAATATGATCGAAGAGATTGTGGTGCATGAAGTACCAGTACGACTCCGGATGCTCGTGCGGCAGTCCCGTGTACTCATCCAAGTTGAAGGTGGTCACGTCGGCAAAAGAAAGTCCCTCTTCCTTATGCAGACGAATCAGTTCTGCATAAAACGGGAGAGGTGTGGCCCCGGTGGCAAGCCCAAGCACAACCCCCTTACCTTCAGCTTGCCGTGTGCGTATAAGCTGAGCGACTTCAGCTGCCAATTTCTTGGCGGCTTCCTGTGGCGTATCGAATACTTCGTATGTCATAACACGGATATTTTATGCCCCTGCCCCCGAATTTCAACCCTAAAATGAAGGGAAAAGAAAATTTCCACACAACTCCGATTCCCGCCACACCCGCCAAAACCCGGTAAACGAAGCACCGCCCCACTGCCCTCTCCCCGCACCCGCGCATCAGCCCTGCTACTTCGTACCGAGCAAATTCGCCGCGCGCTCTCATTGTAATTCCCCGCACCCGCGCATCAGCCCTGCTACTTCGTACCTCGTACTTCGTACCTCGTACCTCTCATCGCTTCCCCGATGAAGGTGATGAGCAGGAGCATGAAGATAAGTGCCGACGTCGCGGAGCCGACTACCCATGGAGCGGATAGATGACCGAGACCATCGTTGAGCAAACGCCCCCAGCTTGCACAGGTGTCCGGCATGCCGAAGCCTAAGTAATCCAGCGAGGAGAGAGAGAGAACCACGAAGGCGAAGCTGAAGGGGAGCGAGGTGAGGATGGGCGGGAGGAGGTTGGGTAGGATGTGGTGCAGCAGGATATGGAAAGAACCTGCTCCCGTAGCACGAGCTGCCATGACATAATCGCGCATCTTCTCTCGCATGGTACACGTGCGTACCAGATAGGTGATGGGCATCCAACCCAACAAGCTCATGAGCAGCACGGACAGGGGAAGTCCCCGCCACTCTGCCGGAACCATGTCCGTGACAGCCATGACCACGAGCAAAAAGGGCAACTGGGAGAGCACTTCAATGATGCGCTGGAGCACCAGATCGATCCGACCGCCCAAATACCCCATGACCATGCCGATACTTATACCGAGGATGTACACTGTAGGCAGGAAAAAGAGTGCCGCTTTAACATTCGTCTGCAAACCGCCGATGAGCGAGGCAGCTATATCCTGCCCGTAGCTGTCGGTTCCGAGCAGATGCCCGCCGACGAGAGGTGGGGCAGGATGGTAGTGGATGAGGTAGAGCCCCGGTCTGTGGTGATCCGGGGTGGATGTGTCGGCGGTCGAAGCGCGGTCAGCCGATTCCGCACCGGTCTTACCCAACCCATCATCGACGGGGTGCCCGTTGCGGTAGCGAATGCGCCTGTGCACATCACCGTTCGTGTAAAGCCGGAAAGCCGTGCCGGTGTAGGGAGTGATGCCGTCCGGCGCATAAACTACATCGCCGTGCACGGAGAGTTTTTGTACGGGAAAAGGGGTCGTATCCCCTGCCGGTTCGAAAGGGATGAGTGGCATGAGCACAAACAGAGCCCCCCCGACCCGCCCCAAGTCGGCGTGCAACCTGCGGTAGTCCGCCTCGGTCAACGCGGCATTCCCGGTCAGCCCAAACTCTCTGCCGGACAAGGGATGCCGCCGAAACGCCGGAAAATACCATGAGCCATCGGCAGCTTGCACGGCGAGGGCTCGCTTGCCGACGAGCAAGCGGTCTGCCCCGGACAGCAAGAGCAGCCCCCCAAGGAGCCATAGTGAGAGCATGCCGAGTTTATTGCAGCGGAACTTCTCCCATGCCCGTCGTGTTTGTGGGGTGAGGCTCATCTCCCGATCGCGCACCGACATATAAATGCCGAGGAAAAGCAGGGTGAGCACCACCACCCAACCGAACCACTGCACTCGTCCGTCCGCCGCTACTGCCGAACACCATTCCGCCGGGCAATTCAGGAAACTGAACTCCCGTGCCACCGTGAAGGGCCATGAAAGCGTGGGCAAAAGCCATCCGCAGAGCTCCGCCAATGCGCTCAATAGCGAGCAAACAATCAATATCCACGCTATAACTTTGGTACTCATGGGATTCTAACGAAAGTTGATACGCGGGTCAAGCCGCGCCACGAGTAAATCCGATGCCAAATTCCCCAGCACAATGACGAACGAACTGAGCAGCAAGGTACCCATGATGAGTGCGTAATCTTTGTCGACGAGTGCTTGGTAACACAGCATCCCGAATCCGTGGATCGCAAAGACGCGCTCGATGAGGATGGAGCCGCCCACCACGGCACAGACCACGCCGCCGAGTCCGGATGCTATAGGAAGCAGCGAATTACGCAGGGCATGCCTCCATACGGCTCGGCGGTAGCCGTTGCCCTTCGCTATCGCCGTGCGCATGTAGTCCGCCTCTAGGTTCTCGAGCAGCCCGGTCTTCATCATCATCGTTGTCAGTGCAAGCGATCCCACCGCATAGCAGCAAAGGGGCAGCACCGTATGCCGCGCGATGTCCGCGAGCTTCCCCGTCAGATCCATCGTCGCGAACTCCGGACTCGTGAGCCCGTAAAGTGGAAAATAGTTCAACCGTGCACCCAAATAAACGAGTAGGAGGGCACCCAAGGCGAAACCGGGTACTGCATACCCCACGTAGAGGAGCACACTCGTTGCACGTTCCCCTATACTGCCGTGGTGCAGTGCTTTCCATATCCCCAGCGGCACACTTACCCCGTACATCACGAGCATTCCCAAAATGCCGAAGTAGAGTGAAACCGGCAGGTGTTTCAGCATCATGCTCAGCACACTTTCATCGTATTTGTACGACCTACCGAGGTCTCCCTGCAATATGCCGGACCATACCGTGCGGTACATGATGGCGCGCGCACGCAGGGGCGCACCGGGAACCCCACGCCGCTGTGAATGGTTTCGGCGGTGCTCCGCCCTCTGCGCCGCGCTTTCGATCCTCAGAATCCACCCTTCCGCCTCAAACCACGCCGGTAAGTTCCCCTGCCGACACTTCCCATCGCGGCGCACTTGCAGCACTCGCGGGCTCCCGTCTGCTGCAGAGGTGGTGAGTCGCGCGTACCCATCATCGCCGAACTCGGCTTTCGTGATGTCCTCTCGTCTACGCACCACCCCGAGCCATTGAAGATAGGCTTTCCAAGCGGGTTCATCCAAGTTGAACTGCTCCACCAACCGCTCTCTTTCCGCATCGGTCACGCTCCCACCCCCCACAGCACTTGCCTTCTCGCCCCCCATCACAAGCATCGCCTGCTCCTGCATGAGCTGCTCCGCCGGTCCGCCCGGCACCAGTCGCGTCAGACAAAACACGAGTATCGTCACTCCCAAAAGGGTGACCGGCATCAACAGCAGCCTCTTGATGACGTACTTTCGCACTCCCCGAATTCTACCAAGCAGCGGCACCTCTCTCAAGCGATTTTTTTTGCTCCACCACAAAAGAAATTTTTCGAATCCTAGGACAGATGCGATTTTGTCGTTCCGGGACTCAGAAAAGGTTTGACAAGTGGGGCGAATGGGTGCATAAAGAGCTGCGTAGAGAATGTGGAACAAAGAAGCGATGAAGCTGCTCCGAAAATATAGTACGATCTTGGTGGGTCTGCTGGTGAGTGCCTGCACAGCCCAAGATAAGTTGCAGGAAAAGTTGAGTGGTGGGTACGAATTCAAGCCGGATAAGCTATTCAGCACGGCGAAAGAAGCCGTGGCGAATGGATATTGGGATGTCCCGGAAGGTCTTTCGGGCGAGCATGTAATTGTCGTTGACACGGTAAATCAAAAAGCGCACTACTACATAGCGGGGCGGATGGTGGGCTACTCCGATATTTCATCCGGACGCGCCGGACACGGCACCCCGTGCGGGACGTTTAGTGTACTCGCCAAGGATATCGACCATAAGTCCGCATCGTACGGAAGCATCGTCGACAAAAATGGGAACACGCTGGTGGAGGAATACACGGTGGGGCAACCCATCCCGGCGGGTGGACGATACAAGGGGTCGGAAATGAATTTTGGCATGCAGATTACGCAGGGAGGTATATGGATGCACGAAGGGCTCGTGACCTCTGCACCGGAGAGCCACGGCTGCATCCGCCTACCGCGCAAGATGGCAGAGATATTCTTTGAAAATACGCCCATAGGCTCGAAAGTCATTATCAAATAGGAACTGTACACGCGATGAAATCACTTATAAAGTTCGGGAACTTAATATGCCTGATGCTCGGGGTCGGGTTGCTTTTACCCTCCTGCGTGCATACCGAAGCACCGGAACTCACGGCAGCCAAAGCTGAGCTCGCCTCGCTGCGTCAACAACAATCCCAGCTCAATTATGCACCGGAGTCTTACGAGTACTTTGTGTCGCACAATAAATACCCGGTGACCATCAAAATCTACAAGGACAAGGATCTCTTGGCGAAGGCAAAAGGCAACAGCCGCGTGGTGATCTGTCTACAGCAGCAACGCGGGCGTCTCTATGTCCACAACAAAGTGGCGGCAGACTGGCCCGTGTCCACCGGCGTCCCCGGTCGCTCTACCCCCACCGGAACCTTCGCAATTCAGGAAAAACAAGTGTTCCACGCATCGAGCCGCTACGGAAGATTTGTGAATAGTTCCGGGAAATGTGTCAACGGCAATGCTGATGCCGCACGGCATTCTGCACCGGCAGGAGGAAGGTTTATCGGTTCGCCCATGCCGTATTGGATGCGCCTCACCTCCGACGGGGTCGGCATGCATGTCGGCAGAGTGCGGGCGGGTCACCGTTTGTCGCACGGTTGCATCCGTACCCCGCGCGAGATGGCGGAGGAACTCTACCGCATCACCTCCATCGGCACCCGCGTATCCGTCGTCAATAAAATTGAACCCGAGTTCCCCGCTACACAGGCTCTTTCCGCCGGTGATCAGCAGAATGCCTTGGAGAAACGTATCTACGAACAGGAAAAGAAAGTCTACGACCTGACCGTTCAGCAGAAAAAAGCTCGACACCAAGATTGATTGCCATCCCCGGGGCTACCCCCCTCCTCCCGCCCGTGCAGAATTGCGGGGTCTCCGTGCAGCAATACGGGGCGATTCCTGTGGGTGCAGACCGATCACTGGGTGAGTGTAGTTAGAAGGGAACTCCGTAGTCGTCCGTCTCGTTCTCACCGGCGAGCAGCTCGAGAGGGTTGTCAACGAAGGAACAATCACACAGTCTGTTAATCATCGCCTTACGGGTTGCGGGTGTATCGATTTCCGACCGTCTGTGACTGCTGATATTGAGGAAAGACTCCTCGATATCAATACCCAAAAACATACGATTCAGCAAGGAAGCTGCAACGCCGGTTGTACTACTGCCGCAGAAAGGGTCTAATATCCATGCACCGGGTTGAGTAGATGCCAAGATGCAACGAACAACCACGGAAAGGGGCTTCTGAGTCGGGTGCTTGCCCTGTGTTTTTTCCCAACGGGCAATAGCAGGTAAACGCCAGACGTCAGGCATTTGCCTACCGGCATTGATACGCTTCATCAGGTCGTAATTAAAAAAATGCGGTTTGTCGGAAAACTTGCGAGCCCAGATGATAAACTCCGTGGAGTGCGTAAAATAGCGACGAGAAACGTTGGGTGGAGGATTTGTTTTTACCCAAGTAATCACGTTGAGAATTTTGAAACCGAGACATACCAATGCCCGATGCACACTGAATATATTGTGATAAGTGCCTGAAATCCATATTGTCCCATTGTCTTTGAGCTTATCCCGACACACGGATAGCCATTTTAGATTAAAACGATCTACATCATCCTTGTTTGCCATCTTGTCCCAATCACCCTTGTCAACACAAACAACCCTGCCGGACTGAAGGCTGATACCGCCGTCACTGAGGAAATAGGGCGGGTCGGCAAAAATCATATCGAACTCGAACTTAAATCGAGGTAATAACCCCGTACAGTCACCGTGCAGCAACGTAAAATCTCGATTGACGGATTTAAAAAAGGACGTCATCATGAGGAATTTTTGAGCCTACGCACAAATTTTTGTAAGGTAGCTATATTGTAGATGGACGGGATAGCGGCAAAAGCCTCTTCCAGCTTATTCCTAGCAGAGAGCCAGCCCTTCCCATCTGTGATCCATACAAATTCATAGCCCGGGAGTTTATTGATTTTCGTCCCTATGTCCGTGTAGGAACGAGCAACCTCATTCAACTTTGAACCACCGGCGGAATAAAAATTGACCTCAATGAGGTAGGTTCTGGATGCTGTCTCAACCGCAAAATCAAAATTCTTCGTATCTTTCCCCAATGCCGAGTTGACTTCCGGATATGTTTCACCGGACACTTGGGCGCGATAATCGACGCCTGCATCATCAAATACACCGGCTACGAGATGCTCCATGAGCTTACCCCCTCGGTTTTTCCTCGCGTTGGAATCCAATCCTGTTTCCACACCGAATACATAATCTACCAAATTCGTAATCTCCTGATTTTTCAGGATCGAAGCAAACCCGGTCTCATGGAGGAAAGTCATCACCCCATCGACAGAACTGAACAGCGAGTTAATGTCAGATACTTTCCCCTTCCTGTCCACATACTGATTCTTTTCAGACTTACGCAGAGCAATTAAGATGTCCATCACTTGGAAAACCGTACTGTCGCGCTCCCATAGTGCCTTGACGGCTGCTCTTAAATTTTTCTTACCGATGAGATAATTAAGCATCGTGAGGCTGATGGCAATGGATTCCACACGCTGTTTAATTTTTGGGAAATCGGAAAAGAAATCCAGCGAGGCATTAGTCGCCCTGAGGCAACTGAGAAAAGTTTCAAAGCGGTTATTCATAGGCTACCCCCTTGCAAATCAAGTATGTATTCACCACATGAAGTTTGATAATTGCTCACAACGAGCTCGGAAAGTTTTCCGCGTTTGGAAGCTTGAGAATTCACGTTTCGTGTCGCAAGTACCCGGTTGATTGTATAGTCTGTATACAAGTCCTCAAAGAACCTATCATTCTTCGCGAGACAGTCCGAATTACTGAGCAAGAAAGCACAGCCGAGCCCTGTAATCTTATCACAAAATTTTTTCAGACGAATTTGGTCGTTGTCATCGAAGCCCTCTTTGCTGTAGTCATTAAAATCGGAGGTAGGACTCAACGGACGATAGGGAGGATCGAAATAAAAGAAGGTTTTTTCCCCCACTCTTGCCACAGTTGCTTCGAAGTCGCCCGTCATAATTTCCACATTTTGAAGAAGTTTACTATCACACAGAATAGTATTTCTATCACAAATGGTCGGATTTTTGTATTTACCGAAGGGAACGTTGAAGAGTCCCTTTTTATTGACCCGGTACAGTCCGTTAAAGCAGGTTCGGTTGAGAAAAATAAACAGGGCGGATTTAACGACGACATCCGATGCCCCGGCATTATACCGAGCTCGCTTATCCAGATAATACACTCTGCGCGCTTCCTCCGACGTGAGCGCGTCATACTCTCCTTGCATCTGCTCCAGAGCCTCCAAGAGCTCAGCGGGACGGTCCCGGACAACTTTGTAACAGTCCGTCAGATTCGCGTTGATGTCGTTAATGACGGCTGATGTGACATTGGGACGCGTGCGCAGCGTATGGAAAAGCATCGCCCCACCGCCGATGAATGGTTCAATGTACGTCACATTCTTCCACGAAGCGAAGTCACCCGGGAGCAATGCCTCGAGTTGTTCTACGAGCTGCCCCTTTCCGCCGACCCATTTGATGAATGGTTTGCCGCCTGCCATCTGCCGCAGGTATCATAGCACCGCTCTCCCCCAAATTCCAGCCAAAATTGTGCACCCGCATACGATGAAACACCGCCCACCACAGCTTTGTTACTTCGTACTTCCATCCCCCTTGCGTTTTCCCGCGACGAAACCATCGCCCGCCTCTATGCATTCTATTTTATCGGAACAAGTAGGCGTGATCCCATACCGCCGCGCCAGCTTTCGATCGGCATCGGAGAGCGGGCGGAGGGTGGCGAGGCGAATGGGTGCCGGAGGAGACGAGGGTTGGCGGAGGAGAATACGGCAGAGCCAGTTGACGAGGCGGATGAAACGAATGCGCTTCATGTAACGCCCGGCGCGGCGGAGACATTTGTCGAGACCGGCGGGGTCTTCGACCGCGATGACCACCCCCTCGCAGACGACCGCACTCTGCCCAATGCCGAGGGCGGCGAGGCGGCGAGCCAAGTAGAGAGCGTGCGCGTCATCGTCGGCGAAGCGCGGCAGGGGTTCCTCGGTGTAGGAGGGCAGTTCGACGGCATGCAGAGTGATTCCGTGTTCGTTGCACAAACGCAGCACCTGCTCGCGCTGAAAAATGATGGTACTGTGCGCCTGCAGGGCGATGTGGTTCACGTGGCAGCGCAGGCAGCGGCGGATGGTATCCACGCCGATGCACGGGACGTCGAAGCGCATGTCGTGTCCGGGCTTGCTGACTTTGCAGAGCGTGTGGGGGTGCTCCGGGGAACCGGCACCCTCGCGGATGCATTCGTTGGTGCCCTTGTACGCCTCCGCGCATACCACCCGGTCTCCGCACACAATCAAACTCTGACCAATATCCAGACCGGCAATCCGGCGAGCAAGCTCGAGCCCAAAGAGGGCTTCCCGTTCTTGCGCGGGGGTGGGAACGGGACCCGCCAAGTGCCCGGGTTGGGCGAGGGCAGCTTCCAAGAAGGTGGTGGAGGGCAGCACCGTCCAGCCCCGTTCCTGCGCCAAGCGACATGCCGCTCCGAAGATGGTGTGCGCGTTGCGGCGGTCCATGGAGGCGAGCAAGCGGCGCGCCGTAGCGTCCGGCCACATCGTGTAAATGCAGGCGGGCTTAATCTGCCCGGCGAGCATCACATGCGTCACTCCCTGTTCGCGGAAAAACTGACACGGGGCGTCCACAGCACCCACACGGAAGCGGCGAAACGCGTCGCAGAGGGGCGGCACGTCCCGCCGCACAGCCCCGCGAAATCCGGCACAAACCACCCGCGCCCCGGCACGCTTCGCCCCTTCAACGACCATACGCGGGAACTCCCCTGCCCCGGCCAGCAAACCGAGCGTCATTTCACGCGCATGGAACGTACCCGGCATCGCGCTCAAAGTTACAGCAGCTCCGGGTGCTCCAGATAAAACGCGATGCGCTGCATGAGCCGCCCGATGTCCCCGCCGTCCACCACACGGTGATCGAAGGAGGCGGAGATATTGGCTTGTTCCACGGGGATGAAACACTGCACTTCATCGCTCCAGACCGGTACCTTTTGCACCGCCCCCACGCCGAGGATGAGACTCTCGCTGGGCAGCGGCATGGGCGTGCCGAAAGTCAGCCCGAAGCCGCCGAAGTTGGTGACCGTGGCGATACCACCGCCCTTGTACACGTCATCCAACCGGCGATTGCGCGCTTGCTGCACTATCTTGTTGAACTCATCGATCGATTCGTCGAGCGTATGCTCATTGACACCGCGCATCACGGGCACCAGCACCCCGTCTGTCACCTGCACTGCCACCCCCAAATCAATGCGCTTGGGGGTCAGGATGCGCCCCCCCACCATGTAACCGGCGCATTCCGGTGCCTCCGCGAGTGCCAATGCCAGTGCCCGCACAAAATAGAGTGTGTACCCCGGGCGGCGCGGGTGCTTCTTGCGGTGCATGATGATCGGTCCCATGAAGACGGGACGCCCCGCCCCGGCGATGGGTCGCCTCCACGTGCGCTGCATGCTGTCTGCCACACTGCGACGCATGGGGCTGACGTGCCGCGAGGGCCAGCCGTCCACATATTCCAGAAACTTTTCGAAGTCGTTGATGGTAATCCGTCCGCCCGCGCCGGTACCGACGATATATGCCATATCCGCCTCCGTAATCCCCAATTCATCCATGCGCGCCCGAATACGCGGGGAAAGATAATGGGCACCGCGCACCCCGAGGGGCACCGGAAGCCCGTGACCGGAAGCGTGCGCCTCTGCCGCTTTCTCGCGGTACTCCCCACCCCGCAGTCGGGACACCACGTCCGAACTGCCCTCGCGCGCGGCAGGGGTCGGGGGCTTCTCCCGGGGCGTATCATCCATCTCCTGTGCCCCGGCGCGCGCGATTTCCTCCGGCGTCGCTTCCACCACGCCGAGCACCGCCCCCACGGGCACCGTCTCGCCTTCCGTCACCTCCACGCTGACGAGCGTCCCGGCACAAGCTGTCGTCACCCCCATCACCGCCTTATTGGTTTCCACCTCGATGACTTCTTGGTCCGCTTCCACGGCGTCACCGGGGCGAACGAGCAGGTGCATCACCGTCGCCTCGGTGATCGATTCACCCAACTGGGGCATGAGTATAGGTACGTGTGGCATAGCTGTTAAAGGGCAATGAGGTAACGTGCGGCTTCCGCGATCGACGCGGGGTTCGGGCGGTGCGCTTTCCAGAGCTCCGGATGGTAGGGAATGGGACTCTCCTTGGCGGTGAGCCGCAGCGGCGGGGCATCCAGCAGGTGCATCCCCTCCGCCGTCACACGCGCCATCACCTCTGCCGCAACCCCTCCCCACGGAAAATCTTCACTCACCACGAGGAGCCGCCCGGTGCGCGCGACCGATGCCAAGACGGTGTCGGTATCCAGCGGCTTGACGCTGCGAAGGTCCACCACCTCGAGCTCATAGCCGGACTCGGCAGCCAAATCCGCCGCCGCCTGCAGGGTTTCCGTCACCATGGCGGAGAATGTGACCACCGTGGCGTGCTCGCCCTCGCGGGCAATCCGGGCGCAACCCACGGGCAGGGGCTCGGACTCCTCCCAACTCTCCGCCTTGAGCGAGCGGTAAAGATACTTGTGCTCCATGAAGACCACGGGGTCGGGGATTTGCACCGCCTGCTTCAGCATGTAATAGGCATCCGCCACCGTGCCGGGCGTGAACACGTGCACCCCCGGATAATGCGCAAAGAGGGCTTCCACGGACTGACTGTGGAAGGGACCGCCGCCCGGAGTACCCCCACAGGGCATCCGCATGGTGATATTCACCGGCACCCCCGTGCGGAAAAAGTGCGCGCCGGCATTGTTGCCCATCTGGTTGAGCCCGAGCGTCCCGAAGTCGGCAAATTGCATTTCGACGATGGGTTTCATGCCGCCGAGGGCAGCCCCGATCGCCACACTCATGATCGCGTCCTCACAGATCGGTGTGTTGAGCACACGCCCCGGGAACTTAGCCGCCAATCCCTTCGTAGCTTTGAACGCCCCGCCGAATTCCCCCGCGATGTCCTCACCGTAAAGAAACACCCGCTCGTCTTCTTCCAGCAGCTCCTCCATGGCGCGGTGCAGCGCGTCTATGTACGTCACGCTCATGCCCATTCAGGTTTCCAAGATACGACACTCCAGTCCAAAGTCTGCGGGGTGGGGCTCGGCTCCCGCTGTGCCTGTGCCACAGCTCGCTGCACCTCCTCCCGCACCTCCTCATTCAGTGCTTCATCCTCCCGCTCACTGAGCCATCCCCGTTCGAGGAGCTGACACCGCGCCACAGCCACTGGATCGCGCTCGGCGTAGGCTTGCTTGAGCTCGGCGGGGATGTACGAGGCATCGTCGTGCTCCCCGTGCCCGCACATGCGCAACGTAGTCGCCACCACCCACTGCGGTCCCCCCCCGGCTCGCGCAGCGGCGACAGCCCGCTGCATCACCTGCAGCGTCTGCATGAAGTCTGTGCCGTCGCATGAGTGCGTGGGCATTCCGTAGCCACGCCCGCGGTCGGTGAGGTCAGCGCAGGCAAATTCTTGCTCGTTGGGGGTGGAGTAGGCGAAGCGGTTGTTGCTCACCACCACGACCACAGGCAGCTTCTGGACGGCTATGAGGTTGCAAGCTTCATGCGCCGCGCCCACCGACGTGCAGCCGTCCCCGATGTTGGCGAGACCCACGCAGCCTTGCTCTCCACGAAAGCGTTTGGCGAGCATCCACCCCGCCACCACACCGAGCATCGCCCCCAAATGCGACACCGGAGCGGGGTTCCCCCGCAACGGCTGTCCCCAGTGCACATTGCCGTCCTTCCCGCCCATGCACCCGAGCGCACTGCCGAAATAACTGCGGGCTGCCTCCAACACGGCATCATCGCTCCATGCACACCGCCCCGCCATTTCGCGGATAAAGGGGTTGTATACGTCCCTCCCCTGTTCCAAGAAAACCGCTTGGCAGGCGGCAATAGCTTCGTGTCCGCGCCCCAAAAACACCCCCCCGAAGATCTTCCCTGCCCTGTACAAGGCGGCAATCTTCGTATCAAACGCCCGCGCCGTGCACATAGCACGGTAGGCTCGCACGGCTGCTTCCTTCAGCCCATTCACGCCCATGATTATATGTCCACGACCGCCGCTTTGCAAGCACAAACAAATACCCAACAAGAAGTACGAAGTATGCAAAGCTAAGGAGTGACGGGGGAGGTGGGCAGCAGTGTTGTGCGGGGAAAATGTGTGTGGTGAAAAAGTTGGTCCGCTCCGAGCATACGTAAAATTTGCGTCATCGTTGGTTTTATGCGCTACCTCTACTCCCCCTTCGTCTACAACAACTTCCCTTGACCCACGCCCACAACCGCACAGTGTGGAAAAATTGAGGCATGCGCGCAAGGTATCCTAGATGCCCGCGCCAAGTACCCGGAGAGCACCCTCGCCGACCTCTACGACCCGCTGCTGATGCCGCCCGACCTCCGCCGCGCACACAGGGCACTGGACGCCACCGTGGATGCCGCCTACGGACGCAAGTTTGCGGACGAAGCGGCGCGGGTGGCGCATCTTTTCGCGCTGTACACAAAGATTTCGCGTTAGCCGCGCACGCGGTTTTCCCACGTCGTTCCCCCTCTGCGCAGCCTTGCTACGTCGTACCCCGTACATACTTCGTACTTCCAATTTTCTTTCACCGCACACGCTGCTCTCCATGACTCCCTCATCCTCACCCTATACTGTCCGCCGCAGCTTTGCCACTTCGTACTTCGTACCTCGTACTTCCGTTCCCCAGCGTCTTCCTGCCTCAAAGTCATCGCCCACCACGAAGCTCGTATTTTTCTTGGGACGGGTCTGGTGATTTTCCCTTGCAATAAGTGGGGAATAGAGGTAAGATGGGGCAGGTGCGCCGGAGCGCACTGCTTGGATACACTTCAAAATAACTTTTGCAATGGACTTTATATCAACAAATGCTGCGACCCTGAGCCCGTCACTGACATTGACGGTGACGAATCGGGCGAAGGAAATGAAAGCACAGGGGGAACAGGTGTATGGGTTGGCGGGAGGCGAGCCCGACCCGGATACTCCGGATAATATCAAAGAGGCAGCCATCACGGCACTTCGAAACGGAGCTACAAAATACACTCCTGCTGCGGGGTTGTTGCCCCTGAGGGAAGCGATAGCAGACAAACTGGTGCGCGACAATGGGCTGGAATACACGCCGGAGCAGATATGCGTCTGCGCGGGGGCAAAACCGGCAGTCTACAGTGCGTTGCGGGCAACGATCAACGATGGGGATGAGGTCATTATCCCATCGCCGTACTGGGTGAGTTACCCACCCATGGTGGAGCTCTGTGGGGGTACCCCGGTGTGCGTGGAAACCAAGGCAGAGAACGGTTGGAAGATCACGGCGGATGAGTTTGCAAATGCGATGACCCCGCGCACCAAGATGCTCATCCTCAATACGCCGCACAATCCGACCGGGGCGGTGTACACCGAAGAAGAGCTGCGCGCAATCGGAGAATTGGCGGTAGACGAAGACATCCTGATTCTCGCGGATGAAATCTACGAGCACTTGGTATACGGGGATGCCAAACACGTGTCCATCGGCTCTCTCTCCCCGGAGCTGCACGCACTGACCATCACCATCAACGGGTTTTCAAAGAGTTACGCTATGACCGGGTGGCGGCTTGGCTACTCGGCTGCCCCGGAGGAAATCGCTCGGGTGATCAAGATGATACAGCAGCACACGGCGTCCAACGCGACGACCTTTGCCCAATATGGTGCCCTCGAAGCCCTGACCGGAGACCAAACTTTCGTCAGCGACCTGCGTGAGGAATTCGATTTTCGTCGGCAGTATATGTACGAACGCCTGAGTGCCATGAGCAAAGTTCACGTCGTGGAGCCGACGGGGGCGTTTTACTTCTTCCCGGATATATCTGACACCGGACTGGATTCCGTGGCATTCTGTGAACGCCTATTGGAACGCTACAAGGTGGCAGCTGTACCGGGTATAGCCTTCGGAAATGACCGTGCCATCCGCCTTTCTTACTGCACCTCGATGGATATTTTGAAGGAAGGACTGGACCGCTTGGAGGAATTCTGCAAAAAGAGCTAATCCATCTCATGCCAACCGCACTCACAGCATCCACGCTTGACAAAAATGTGCGGCTGACATTTCTTGCCGTTCGCGGAGCTGCGGGAAATGCATTCGGGTATCCTGCAGCGTACGTTTCCGCATCAAACCGGTGGTAAAGCAGAGTTGACGATGATGCGCATATCTACCAAGGGGCGGTACGCCTTGCGCCTGATGGTGTATCTTGCCGGGCAGACCGGCGAGCAGCCTGTGTCACTGCGCGAAATCGCAGAAAAACAGCACCTGACTCTCAAATATCTCGAGAGCATCATTGCCCTGCTCTTGCGTAAACAACTTGTGGTCAGTTCGCGCGGAAAGTCCGGCGGTTACCGACTTGCGCGACCGGCATCGCAGTGCACCGTGTATGAGATACTGCAGGCGACAGAAGGGACGCTTGAACCGGTGCGCTGCATGAGCGATGGGCAGCTGTGCCCCATGGAAGCCGGGTGCCCCACCCGTCCCGTGTGGCTCGGTCTGCAAAAAGTCGTGCGCGATTATTTGGAAGGAATCACCCTCCGCGACCTCGCACACTCCCCCACCGGCGAGTTTTCGTACTGCGACGGCATCTAAGGAACGTCGGCGGATTGTCGGGGGTGTCAGATCATCTCGTGAATCGGTCAGAACGTGAGTTTGACTCCCACTGTGGCGGTCACTTCGTGCGAGTCCCCGCGCAGTATCGCTTCGCTGCTGCCGAATATGGCGGCGTTCGGCGTGACAGGCACGGTGAGTGAGGCTCCCGCGCTGTAGCCCCAGCGGTTGCGCTTCGCACTGCGGACGCTGTAGGAGGAATCCGGGGCTCCCGCGTGGCGCATCGTCACATCTGTCACGGTGTCTCCCACGGATGTGATGGCGGCTCCCTGCACGCTGAATACCGCCGAAGGAGCTCCGCTCACCATGGGGAAGAGGAAGTTCGCCCGCAGACCAAGCGAGAGATCCGTCGCGAATGCTTCATGCGCGTCCACGTTGAGAGCTGCGGGGTTGGCTCCCCCTTCACTGAAGCCGTCGATGCGGTTGTAGCTGCTCTCCACCGCGAAGAAGCTCTCGAAGCTGTGCTTCTCACTGCGGTTGAGTGTCACGGCAAGCTCTTCCGAGAGGTTCACCGAGTTACCCGAAACATCCTGCGAGGACGCTCCGGCGCGGCGCATGTCTATCTCGTGTTGCCCGAGTCCCACCGTGGTGGTGCTGCGCAGCCTGCCGAGGTTGGCGACGAGGTACAAGTCCTCGCGGATGACGTCCTCGTGGTAACGTGGTGCCGGTCCGGTGGGCGAAACGTGCGCGCGCCCCGCACTCAGGGCGGCACCAACCACGAGCTTCCCGTCCTTGCACGCGGTTTCCACTCCCAGCGTCCCACCGATTTCCGTGCGGTGGTAGCCGAGTCCCTGCGCGTCCTGCTCCAGACGATTGTCTTCCGTGTAGCCGGTGATATAGGCACCCACCTTTCGGTCGGAGGAAAGAGCCTGCCCGCTGCCGATAGCACCACGCAACCGCCGCAGGTGCGCCATGTTCCCCTCCGTTTGGCTCGAAATAGCCGTCGCGTACTCCGCTCCGTCCGAGCCGTCGAGTCCGTTCGGCGTCCCTATCACCAGCACAATTTTGCCATCGCGCTCCTCGAGACGCGCGGCACCATCCATCTCATTGCCCAAGTGGACATCCAGCATATCGGTAGCTATATCCCCCGTGAACAGCGTATATTCCTGTCCATAAGTCAGCCCCTCCCAGCCGCTCAGATCGAGTACCGAGTGCTGCTCCCCGCTGAAGGAAACCGTAGCACCACTCAGGTCGAATGCCCCGCCGGTGAGAGTGAGCGTGCCACCGGCAAAGGTGAAGTCGCCGGTATAGCTGCTGCCGGTCGGTCCGATGGTAAGCGTATTCCCGCTCGCAAGCGTGTATCCCGTGGAGCTCTTCACGCTCGAACCCGATTCAAAGGTCAGGGATTTTACATGACTCGCATTTTCCAGCATCGACTCCCCGCGCATGGTCACCTTCGCCGCGACATCCAGCTTGTTCGCATCGAAGGTCGCGCTATTTACAAACACATTGCCGCTGCCGAATGCGTTGGTATGCCCCGCCTTCAGTGTCCCGGCTTTCACCGTGATGTCGCCCGTGTACCCGGAATTGTCGGTTTCGATTACCAGCGTCCCCTTGCCGTCCTTGGTCAGCGGTGCGCTACCACGGATGTTCCCGAGTGTCTTGTCATCGACATTGGTAAACGTGGTGGTCTTTCCCTCACTCACCTCGACCTCGACGGAGCCGGGAGTCACGTTCCCCTGTATCTTCACATCCCCGGCATCCACAAACTTGACGGCGTCGAGGTCATAGAAGTTCTTGTCAGCCACAGCCGCATCTGTCTGCCACTCATGCCCGGATTCATTCGTCCAGACTCCGGTGCTGCCCTGCCATGTCAGACTCTGCGTCTCGCCGCTTATGGACAGCGTCAAACTCGTCGCTCGCAAGTTCAGATTGAACTTCTTGCGGGAGTGCAAACCTTCCAGTGCCGACGGATACAGCGAATCGACACTGCTACCGCTGCCCAAGTTCTTGTAATTGAGCAAGGCATACTCTCCGGCTTCCCGGTAGAGTACATTGTAGCCGGTGTCCAGTACGGTCCTATTTGCCGTGGTCGTAAAGGTATCCACGCCTAGCGCATCGGGTTTGGTGGGGTCGAGTCCCAGCACACCGCCATCTGCCACCAACTCGTTCACCGACAGTGTCGCTCCCTCCTGCACATCCCGCACACTCAGACTGCCGCCGCTCGCCACACTCAACTTGCCCTTCACCGCCGCTCCCTGTGCCGTCGCCCGGAGGGTGGAGCCCTCTCCCAACGTCACATCGCCCGCAATCGCGCCACCCGCTAGATTGACATTCAGCCCGGTGCCGCTGATCGCCCCGCTGTACGTGCCGCCGCTCTGTACCTCGAGCTCCTTACTCGCCAAGCTGCCGGTAACGTGGAGATTACCTCCGCCCTGCACGGTCGTCTTACCCGCGTAGGTATTCCCTCCGGAAAGGGTTACATTCCCACTCACAACTGCTCCGCCCTTACCACTCAGCGCACCCGCCACCGTGCCGCCCTTCAACTCGGCGTCCTGCTCGAGGTTCAGGTCTCCGTTCAGCACCCCGCTCTCCAGCACCAGTTTACCGGCGTACTTCCCGGCGTTTGCCACATTCGCCGTCCCCGCCACATCCAGCTCATTGGTCAGCGCGTTGCCTCCCATGTCGAGCGTCCCGCCGCTCACCCTCACCGCTCCGAGTCCCAATGCCCCGGCGTTACCCGTTACCAGCGTACCCGCCTTCAACTCCGTGCCGCCCGTATAGGCGTTGTTCGTGTCTATCTCGAGCGTCCCCGCTCCCTCCTTGGTGAGCTTCACCTGCTGACTCGGAATGTCCACATCCGTGATCTGCCCGCTGCCCGTGAACTTCACCGTCCCTTCCGCGTTGTTGACCAGCACATTCCCAGGGCGTATCACTCCCTGAAGCGTCACCTCCGCCGCGCTGTTGAACACCACGCTGTCGCCCGTGTAGAAGTTCTTATCTGTCACCTCCCCCGCCCAGTGCCCATCCCCATTCCCCTTACCGTTCGCCCACGTCCCATTGCCGTTACCCCAAGTGAGGGTCGTCGGCTGCCTGTCTTCCGGGGCAGGCTCCGGATTTGGTTCCGGCGATGGTTCAGGATTCGGCTCCGCAGAACCACCTGCGGTGTCAAAGATGAGCGTGACTGTATTCCCATCCGTCATCAAATACACATCCCCTTGCCCTGCCTCTCCGATAGTGGTCGAACCCGCTTTCCCCGTAATTTCCGGGATACCGGCATCGTGCTCCCACGTCCCGTCCGTCTTATCAAATTCTAGCAACTTGTACTTCCCTGCCGCAAGTACCCCTTCAAACTGGATGTCAAACACCGTGCCCGCTTGGCTCGTGAATTGCCCGAGCCCCGCAACGCTCTCCCCTCCACTCTCCTGTGTATCATCGATATGGAACTTCAGCGTGATGAGCGGATCGGTGAGATTTTGCTCGCCCACATTGAATGTCCATGTACCGCCGGACGAGACCAGAGTGTGAGCGTAGATCATATTGGCACCGGTGAAACTCGCAGAGGAAATGGACACATCCTCACTCATTTTTCCCGAAGAACGTATGTTGTTCCGCACGACAATGGTGGAATCCTTCATCACCAGCTTGGCAGATTCTGCAACTTCGACAATGTATCGGTCAACCGAGCTTGCCGGGAACATGGTATCTACGGACAAGGTCACACCATCTTCTAATACCAGCGTCCCGGCGCACACGTGGACGTACCCGATGACGTAGTAGAACCTAGATTCTCTAACCAGTCTCTCATCTATCGCATCTACCTCCGTCGTTCCCCCCAGTATTCTTCGGAGGTCTTCCTCCGTATGCCGACCGGAAAAGGTGACAGTGCCGCTGTAGTGTTTACTCTCTTCATTCCCCGGGATCAAATGATCCCTATCACCGTTGATGAAAATGTTGTACGCAATTCCGCCGTCATAGCATTCAAAGGTTTGTCCTTCCTTAGTTTTGATCACTAGGTCGCCATGGACGTAAAATGATTGGAGCACGTACCCGGTCTGATCCTTCGCATCATGAAATGCGGCGTAATTGCCGCGCAGCACCACTCTGTCATTTGCCTCAAATATGGCATCCCCTCCCGCATTCAGCGCACCTGCAAATGGACCGACTGATGGTACGCTCACCGGCGGTACGTACCCCTCACCCGATGCGTAGTACGGCGATTCCTCGGTGCAATTCCCCATTATTTCGACATCTCCGCAATTTCGAAAGATGAGAGGATATTCATGTACGAGGGGATCATCAGTTGGTTCTCGGTCGGGTGGAAGATGACCGAACTCTACGTGAATCGCTCCACCGTAGGTACTCGCCGAATTGTCGCGCAGAGTCACCCGTCCAACGCTATCAAACAAAACCCGACCATTTGCATAAAGTGCACCCCCGTATGCCCATGAATCTCCCACAGCGTAATTCTCTGCCATTTCAATTTCCTCACAGTTGCGGAACGTGATGGCTCCGTCTACGCACAGTGCCCCACCTTGCACAGTATCTCCCGTAACGTAGTTATCGAGGAAATGCAATTCGTCTTCTATTGTGTAGGATGTACCCTCGCCGTACTTTTCCTTGAACGCGTCTGTTGCACCATTTTCATAGTTCTCAAAGACAACTGCCCGAGAAAAGGAAGTAAATGATGCCACCGCGCAGGCAACCAAGAGTGCGGACCGAAGGGAGAGAGGTAAATGCAGTTTCATTGTGTTAATCGGGTTTAGATTTCATTGTGTCGGGCTTCCGCAACGCGCGGAAACGCACGGCGGAGATTATACGTATTAGCAATACGTAGATCTCGTGTGTTAATATGCTGATATTAAATATACAAGAAATTTACAATGGAGCGAATTCCGTCGCTCTAAGAGAGAGTATAGCATCTGCACTAACCCTTGAAAGAGAGGAGGAAAAAATTTTCAAATTATGGGTTGACACACGTATTGCTAATACGTAGGCAAGCGGCGAGCTGCTGCCCTACCGTGGTGCCGTCATTGTACACATTATTCCGGCTTTGACCTCTCGACTCCCGCGACGAAGTCACCGCTCCGCTCTAGGCGTCTGCCTTTTCAGGACCGTTGCTCGTTTGTTGCTCTGCAGCCCGGGCAATCGCGGACGAAGTGACCGGGGGAAGCTTCGACGAGGGGTGGGATGGAATCCGTGAGGCAGAGCTCGGGACGTCCCAGGGTATTGCGGGGGCGAAAGGAGCAGCCTCGGACGGGGGTATGCAAGTCCGGCGGCAAGCCGGGGATGGTGGGAAGTGCGTGTTTGCGGCAGAGGGGCGAGGGCACGGCGGAGATGAGGGCACGCGTGTAGGCGTGCAACGGGTTAGAGAGCAACTCCTCCGTGGGGGCGTGCTCGACGATGCTCCCGGCGTACATCACTTGGATACGGTGGGCATATCGGCGCACTACCCCGAGGTCGTGGGTGATGAGGATGATGGCGGTGCCGAGCTCCCGCTGACGCTCCCGCAGCAGGTCGAGCACCTGCTTCTGCACTGTCACATCCAGTGCCGTAGTCGGTTCATCGGCAATGAGAATACGCGGGCGGGTGATGAGAGCCATAGCGATCATCACGCGCTGCCGCATCCCCCCGGAAAACTCGTGGGGAAAACAACCGGCACGGTGCGGCGCGTCGGGTATCCCCGTGAGCTCGAGCTCGCGGACGGCGAGGTCCCAAGCCTCCCGGCGCGAAATCCGGCGGTGAATGATGAGCGGCTCCGCCACCTGATCCCCAATACGCATGCAGGGATTGAGCGATGTCATGGGGTCTTGGAAAATCATGGAAATTTCGGCACCGCGAATGCGTTGTAACTCACGTTCAGTGAGACGTAGGAGGTCCTTACCGGCAAAGAGCGCGGAAGAATCCGGGGAAATGACAGTCGGCGGAGAGGGGAGCAGACCGAGCAGGGCGGAACAGGTCACCGTTTTACCGGAGCCGGATTCACCGACCACGCCCAGAGTCTCCCCGGCGTAGAGGTCGAAATCCACGTCATTCACGGGGTAGGTAACCTCGCTGCGTGAGCGAAACTCGATGCGGAGGCGGCGTACTCGGAGCAAGGGGGGAGTCATCCGACCGGTTCGTAAGATTTGAGGGCGAAACTGAGGGTGCGCAGGGGGCGGTCATGCAGCTGCAGAGTCTGCACGACCATACGCAGCACTTCCAGCGAGGCGGCGGCATCGTACAGTGCATCGTGCCAAGTCTTTCCGGGCACCGCCTTGTCCACGTCGGGCACCACGGCGAGGGCTTCACAGACTGAGGCGAGGGTCAAATCGCGCAGGGTGGGTAGGCAATGGCGGGCGAGGGCGAGGGTATCCAACCAAGGGCTGAACCCGTGAGCCGGGAAAATGCGCAGGAAGCGGCGTTCGGTGGAGGGATTATGCCCGACCACCACAGCCCCACTCAGGAAATGCCGGAACGTAGTCCACAGGGAGAGCATGGACGGGGCACCCTTCAGGTCTGCCGTGGTGATGCCGTGTTTGCGGGAAGCAACCCAACGTACCGGGTGTTCGCAAGCCAAGTAGGAGCAAAAAAGCTCCGCCGGTTCGAAGAGCGAGGGAGCGCGGAGCATCCCCACTTGGATGGGCATATCCGTTTCCCCCGGCGCGGCACCGGAGGATTCGAAGTCGATCGCCGCGAAGGAGAGCCGTGCGATGGGAAGCTCTGTCACCGGCGTGTCCATGCCAAAGCTTGCTTGATTTCCTCCAGCAGTGCCGGGTAATCGCAGGTCGTGAACTTACCGTCACGGTAGAGCTCACGCCCATCCACGACGGTCAGACAAACCTCCGCCCCCGATGCGGCGTAAACAAGTTGAGAAACGATGTGATGGAGCGGTTGCATGTTGGGGGCAGTGAGGTCGAGCGCGATGAAGTCCGCCTTCATCCCGGGCTCCAACGCCCCAATGTAGGGGGCATGCAAGGCGGCAGCCCCACCGAGTGTCGCCATATCCAGCACCATCTGCGCCGGGGCAGTTGTGGGTGAAAGCGTGTGTACCTTCTGCAGGAGCGACGCCATGTACATCTCCCGCAGCATATTCTGGGCATTGTTACTCGCCGGACCATCCGTGCCCAGCCCCATGGGTACCCCCGCCTTACACAGAGCTTCCACCGGGCACACCCCGCTCGCCAGTTTCATGTTCGACGCAGGATTGTGCACCCCGACGCACCGGCTGTCGGACAGGGCGAGCATATCCTGCTCGTTGACATCGACGAGGTGGAAGAAGGTGGCGTCCGGGCGCAGGAGTCCGAGCTGTGAGCAGTAGGCGACGGGGCGCAGCCCGTGCTCCGCCAGACACTGCCGCGTTTCCCACGGTGTCTCCGCCAGATGCATGCCGAAGAGAGAGCCGGTTTCGTCGGCGAGGTCGCGGCATGCCCGCAGCAGCTCGGGCGTAGTGGTATAGGGCGCGTGGGGCACGACCGCTTGGCGAATGCGCGGGTGGTTCATCCATTCCTCCGCGTAACGACGCACGCGTTCAAAGTACTCCTCCGCCGATTTGGCGACGAGGGTGGGGAAGAATCGGGTGGTACTTTCGCCCAGCACGGCGCGCAGCCCCATCTCATCGGTAGCCTTGTACACGCTGTCCTCGAACATATACATATCGTAGAACGCCGTGGTGCCGGTGCGGAGCATTTCCGCCAAACTGAACCGCGCCCCGAGTTCTACGAGGGAGGGGGTAAGCTTCGCCTCCTGCGGGAAAATATCGGCATGCAGCCAATCCTGCAGGGACTTATCGTCGGAAAACCCACGCAATAAGCACATGGGGATGTGGGTGTGGGCGTTGATGAGCCCGGGCAGGAGCACCGCGTGTCCTAGGTCCACCCGCCGTGCCTCCGGGTAGAGCGAGGATACCATGTCGGCATGCCCCACGCAGAGGATGGAATCCCCGGAAATTGCCAGTGCCCCGCCGTCGATCACATCCCGCGCGGCATTTTGCGTCACGACATAATCCGCAGTGTAGAGAGAGACGTCCGAAGCAGCATTCATCACCAGAAGAGGAGAGCACAGATAAAAATGGCAGCTGCATACGCAGTACCGAGCGCAGCCAGCACGCGGGTGAGGGTGACGCGCTCACCCAGCCATGCCAACCAATCGCGCAGAATGTAGGGCTTGGGCACCAGAAAAATAGCCACACAGAGCACGGGGTACCACCACAGCGGTATGAGTATGCGGGTGGCAGGGTCCTTCAGGTACCCGGCACTCAACGGCACGATCCCCATGAGCAGCAGAAAAAGCCCGAGGGCTCGCCCGGTGATATTTTGTTTGGATTGCGTACAGAGCACGTAGCACACCACGGGGGATAGCAGGAGCAGAGGCGTGCGAAGCCCCTCAAAGTCAAAGAGTTCCATCCGCATCGGGTTATTCGGCGAGCCCCACAGGAGGAGTACAATCCACAGGAAATCGAGAATCATCAAACCCTGCCCGAAGAGCACCGAAGCAGCCGCCCACCGACAGCCGGAGAGCACCTCACGGGGCTTCACGAGCACCGCCAGATGCAATACGAGCAATACGAGCCCCATGACGACCCCTGCTGTCCGGAGACCGATCTGTTCGTAAGGGTGTATCCAATCTTGCATCGTCGAAGGGGAAAACGATCACAGGGAGATACCCAGCTGCTCCGGCAGCGCACAACGCGGACGCTCGGTGAGTATCTCCCCACCGTGCGAACCAACCGCGACCGTATGCTCGAAGTGTGCGGCGGGCATCCCGTCAACCGTTACTGTCGTCCACTTATCTTCCAGCACTTTCACTTTGTACCCACCTAGGGTAATCATGGGCTCGATGGCGAGGATCATCCCCCGCTTCAGGTGCGGTAGGCGCACTTTGGGGAGGTAATTTGGGACAGATGGTTCTTCATGCAGATGGCGACCCACTCCGTGCCCGGTGAAATCGCGGACAATCCCGAAGCCGTAGGGACGCACAAAATTCTCGATAGCCCCGCACACATCCGCTAGGTTATTTCCCTGCTTTGCCTGAGCGATGCCGCGATAGAGTGCCTCCTCGGTGACGGCGAGCAGTCGCCGTACGTCTTCGCGCACATTTCCGACCGGCACGGTCAGAGCATTGTCGCCGTACCATCCGTCCACGACAGCCCCCACATCCAGACTCACGATGTCGCCGTCGGCAATGACACGCTCACCGCCGATTCCGTGGATGACCACCTCATTGACGGAGATACAGATATGCCCCGGGTAACCGCCGTACCCCAAGAAAGCATTGCCACACCGCTCACGGGCAAACAACGACGCGGCGAACGCGTCGATTTCGGCAGTAGTTATGCCCGCGCGCACGAAGCCCGCCACTTCGGTGAGGATCCGCGCGGAGAGCTCCCCGGCGCGGCGCAACCTAGCAATCTCATTCGGATTGCGGGTGGGTATGTGCTCTGCCATTTGCCCCCTCCCGCCTAGAATTTGAACCCGGCATTCACCCCGAAAGTGAACTGGAGGTGGTCCACCATAGCCGTGCCTGTGCGCCGATGTATCTTGCGGGCATTGTTGCCGGACCACGAGCACTGCGCCCACGGGGTAACACTCATGCGTCCGTCTCGCCCGAGTTTCCCTCCGTGAGTGAAGGGTTGTAGTGCCACACGGACGCGGTATGCATCGATTCCGTCCACCCCGGAGCCCCAGTAACTGAACGAAGGTGCCACCCCACCGGACACCTCGAGGTCTGCCCCCAAATTCGGACCGTTGATGACGTTGGTGATGCGATACCCCGCTTCAGCGTCGATGTAGTACCCGGTCAACCCATAAAAGCTGAGCCCTACCATGGCGCGTCCGAAAAAGCCCTTCTGGTGGTCGTTGTAGGTAACAGAAAATGTGAGTTCCTGCGTTGACCGGTGCGAACAATCATCAAATCCCTTGGCAATGAGTCCCTCCAATCCACCGCGCTTAAAGCCGTACCCGAGCTCCATGAGCAGGTTGGGTGCCACTTCTTTGCCCACAGAGTACCCGGCTTCGAACTGCATGATGTCGCCGAGCGGACTTGACGCGTCCCAGATCACCCCTGCCATCCCGTGGACGCGCTGCTGTATCCCCTTGCCAAATAAATTTTTATTCGCAAAGATGTGGGAAACATACACGTGGGACGTACCATACTTGTTCATATCATCCGTCACCCCCATGCCCCGCACTTCGTAGTTGCTGGCGTAGAGGAGCAGGTCGATTACCGTATTCGGGTTCGATGAGGGAGCCGGAGCAGCAGGCATCGCTGCCATCGCATCATACCCCCCCGCAGACGACGTAGTGTCCGTGAACTCCGGCGGCAACTCCGTTTCCCCACCCGGATAGCTCACTTCATCGTACGTAACCGACCCCTCCGGTATCGCCGGAGGTGCCTCTACTGCCGGTAATCCCGCCGAAACAAGTCCTGCACATATAAAAAACTTCTTCATCATACGCCGTTATTTTAGCAGCATTTTTCTCCTCTGACAAGCCTATTTATGCAAATTTCACAATTTATAGCGTAATTTTTTTGAAAATTATACAAAATCTTGTCCTTGGATACCACCGCCAAACCAAAACCAGCCCCCAAAAAACAGGACACATTTCGTACTTCCATTTCCTCCTTGGCTTTGCTATTCCGTGCTTCGTATTTGCCTGTTCATTGATGCTGTGGTTATTCAGCAACGAAAGCGACCGGGGGCTCGGCGTCTTGGTCGGAGAGGTAGAATTGGCGTCTCTGGAGGAGGAATTCGAGGAGGACATCGAGGAAACGGGTATTGAAGTCACTCGATGAGTCGTAGTATCGGTTGGAAAATTCCACCAAATCGTTGTTTGGAGCGTCCGGTTGGCTCTTGAGCGAGTTTGCTAGGAAGTCTCCGACGGCTATGTTCAGGGTAAGGCGCGCATTCTGGGGTCCGCTGTGACGAATGGCATCCATCACATCCCTATTTTTCGCCATGGCGTCAACGAGCTGCCCGAGGATGGCGCGGACTCGGTCTTTATCCTCCCACCGGATATTGCCGAACGTGTCGTTAAACCGCGTGAGGATGTCGGAGAGGGGCTCCGGTTCCGGTTCATACATAGAGCCGCCGGAAGTAGGTGTCGGTGGCTGCAGGGTACCTTCCCCTTCCGGAAGGTCTATTTTCAGGGTTTCACGTCTTACCGCCCGGTAGCTGTCGAGTTCGGCAGCGGATGTAATACGGTCATCATCCTCCTGACTGATAGCGGGGAGTATACGCAGCAGGAGCCGCAGAAAACAGGCGAGCTCTTCCCACTCGGGATTCTCATACGGCAACACGGAAGAGATGAAATCGTACGAACGAACGAAGCCACGGGCTGTGCCCTTAAACTCAATTTGGGCATCCTCGGACAACCCACCGAATGAAGCACGGCAGACATCCAGCATGGCGGAGAGCTCCTGATTCCCCTCCGGTTGCGTTAGGAAAACGCGCGCCACGTCCGTGACCTGTTGCCGAGTATACACCCCGGAGCCATCCAGCCTCGCTTTCATGTCGTGGAGTCTATTCGGATCAAAGTCCCCGGACAGCACCGTTGTCTTGTAATAAGGCGCGAAGTCCGCGAGAACCGAATCCTCATCATTGTAAAAGTCCAACACGAACGTCTTGTATTTACCCGGATAGGCGCGATTCAAGCGGGATAATGTCTGCACGGTCCGCACCCCGGAAAGCGGCTTATCCACGTACATTGTCTGCATTAAGGGCTCATCGTACCCGGTCTGAAACTTATCCGCCACCACGAGTATTCGGTAGGGTTCCTCTCGAATTTTCTGCTCGATGAGATTCGAAGAAAAGCCGTTGAACTGCGCCTCATCCCGGGACTCTCCCTCCACGTCCACCGTCCCGGAGAAAGCGACGATAGCCCGAAAGTCACTTCCCTGCCGCCGGAGTTCTTTTTCGATCGCCCCGTAATAATTCACCGCGCGCCGGATACCGGCACAGACCACCATCGCCCGCGCCTTCCCGCCGATTTGGTAACAGCCCCGTTTCAAGAAATGTTCCACCATGATGCGCGCCTTCTCGTGGATGGCAGCCGGATGATTCTCCGCCATCCGTTTCAAGCGCGCCGGGGCTTTTTTGGCGTCGTATTCCTCCGTCTCATCCATCCCGGCGCGGGGTTTCAGCCGAAAGTAACTCTGTATCGGTGTATAATTGGCGAGCACATCCAGAATGAATCCCTCCTGTACCGCCTGCTTCATCGTGTAGATATGGAAGGGCGCGTACTCCCCTGTGGGTGTCTTGCGCCCGAACATCCGCAGTGTCTTGGGCTTCGGCGTGGCTGTGAACGCAAAATAACTCGCGTTCTCTGTCAGACGGCGGAGCCTCGCGCGCTGCCGCGCGAGCTCATGCAGCTCCCGCTCCTCAGCCGTCAGGCACTCCGACAGCACATCCAGGAGCCCGTCATCCTCCGCTACCTCGGAACTTTCCACCCCTACCGCGCCGAGCACCTGATTCAGTGCCTTGGCATTTTCCCCTCCCTGCGATGAATGGGCTTCATCGATGACTATCGCGAATTTCTTGTTCCGGAAATGTGGCATCTCTCGGAGTACCACGGGGAACTTCTGAATGGTGGAAACCACAATGCGCAGGGAAGAGTCGGACGCGATGGCTTCCCTGAGCTCTTTTCCCGTTTCCACATGGCGGATGTTGTCTTTCGTCTGGGAAAATCTCCTGATATTAGCATTCAGCTGCTTATCGAGATTCCGACGGTCGGTCACGACCACCACTGCGTCAAAAACCGGCGCACCGCCCCCGCTGCGTCGTATATTGATCAACTGCAGCACGAGCCAAGTAATCGTATTCGACTTCCCGCTACCGGCACTGTGTTGAATGAGATATCGCTGCCCGACTCCGCGCTCCCGCACATCCGCGAGCAGTCTGCGCACGGCGTCCAATTGGTGGAAACGCGGGAAAATGCACACCTCGCGGGGCTTCCCGCCTTTGACATCCTCCCGGAAACGGTAGGCGTAGTGTTCGATGATGTCGCAGAGGCTCTCCGGTTGCAGGATTTCTTCCCAAAGGTAGGATGTCGCGAACTTCCCTTCTATCGGCGGATTCCCCGCCGAGCCGTCTGTCTTCCCCCGATTGAATGGAAGAAATCTGCTGTGTCCCCCACTCAGCATCGGGCACATGTACACCGTGTGCGTGTCCACCGCGAAATGCGCGGCGCAGCGTCCGGGTGTCAGCAGCTCTTCCTTCGGGTCGCGATCCCGCTTGTACTGCTCGATAGCTTTCTGCGCATCCTGCCCGCTGTATTCGTTCTTCAGCTCGAGGGTCACTACAGGTATGCCGTTGATAGAGAGTGCCATATCCAATATTCCCTCCTTCGCCGCGCGCGGCTGTGTGTAGGTCAACTGTCGGATGACTCCGAAGCTATTTTTCTCGTGCTTCGCCCGCGCTTCCGCGTTCTCCGCGTCCGGAATAGCGTAGTAGAGTCGGATGTCGTTGCACTGATTGTGGCTGACTCCGTGGCAGAGGACATCGATAACTCCCCGGCTCCTCAACTGCTCTCTCACCCGATCCAAAAACGCCGCCCGCGCTTCCGGCTCGTCCAGCCGTAATCGTTCGTAGACTCGTGGCTGGGTCGCTCGCAGAAATTCCATCAACATCGCCACGTCCATCGCTTTCTCGCGGTCATAGGTGTCCCCACCCCGCCGCTTATACCCGCCCGCCAACAGCGCGTCTTCTATGCTCTGCTCGAAGTCTTTCTCCCGTAATCTCGTCTCTTGCGTCATGTTATCTGTTGTTTTGTCTCCTTCCGTACATCGACTTTCCCCGTCACCACCTCCGCTATCGTCGCCGCTCTGAGCTCTTTCAACTTCTCCACCGTTCGCTCATGCCTCAGAATCAACTCGTCGATCTGCGTGCATTTCTCGTCTAAGTAGGCGGCGATTGCGGCTTGCTCCTCCAACGGGGGAATGGGGAGATAGATGCTCTTCATCTCACTGAAGCGTGTGGTCCACAGATCGGCGACGATTCCACGACCATACCTGTAGTATTCTTCCGAAAATGGACGACTCTTCAAAAGATGGTGAACATATTTGGCGTCCCACATCTTTCTCGGTGTAAGAACGGTATTGATCAAGGAAACCGAACCGTCCCTACTCGCAACACCACAGGAACCTTTTCTGTCGGATCGACTATTGATGACAAAGTCTCCCGCACAAACCAACTTTCGATTGTCACCGGCATCTGTCTTGACTGCTGTCTCCAGCTGCGGAACTATACCTATTCTTGCAACTGAAAGCGGTTCATATTCTTTATCCGAAACCTTCGTCCTTCGTTCATTGAACAACGCACCCAATTTGCGACAATCCCAATGCCCCGGCAGCTCCCCGAGCCAATCCACCCCACTGTCTTTCATGGGAACATGAGGATTCAGTCCCTTGGTGACAGTTTGCGCGATGATTGCCTGCTTGAGTTCCCGAAGTTTCTCGATGATTCCCTGCCGTCGTGCCACCAATTCGTCTATCTGTGCGCATTTCTCGTCTAAATAGGCGGCGATGGCGGCTTGCTCCTCCAACGGGGGAATGGGAATACGCGAGTCGCGCACAAAAGTCGGGGACACACGTTTAAGCCCACCGGCACCGGTCATTGTGGACGCAGCAGCACCCTTGAAAAGGGGGTTTTGTAGCCAATAAAACAGGAAATATTTTAGTATGCCGGTGCTGCGCAGGACGAAAAGCTCGGAGCTGCCAAACCCTATTCCGTTTGGCAGATGCTCCATGATAGCAATGTTGCCATTTTCAAAGCAAGGGGTTACCTTAGCCATCACAATGTCTCCCTCATCGAAAGGAACGAGAGCCGCAGGAAGTCTCTGACATTGGATTGACCTTGGCATAAAATACCCCTGCTTAATGCATTCCATCGGTGCGTATCCCACGATGTCATCAGGTGCCAAATCTCTTTTCGTGCACTTGGGAGAAAAATCTGCAATGTACTTAATCTTACTTAGTTTCCAATGTCCCGGCACCTCCCCGAGCCACGGCACTCCACTTTCGTTGTAAGCCGGGTACGGGTTCATTGCGGCACCTCCTTTTCAGTGATGGAATTGAGGATGGCATCGCAATCGGCATCGAGAGCACGGATATCGGCAACGATAGCGGCAACTGAGCGGATGGGGGCAGGCTTGTAGAAGAAGCGATTGAAGGGGATCTCGTAACCGACTTTCCCGGTGGGGTTCGGGACAAAGGCGTCCGGGGCGTAGGGAAGGACCTCTTGGCGGAGAAACTCATCCACGGACAGGGAGAGCGGGACTTGCTCGGACTCACGGAGTTCGGGGTCGGCGACGGGCGTGCCGTCCTTTTCAGAGACGAGGGCGGGCGCGTCCGGTGACTTCACCCCGAGGGTCTTACGGAGCTCATCGATGGCGCGCTTGGTCAACTTAATCCGCCCGAGAGCGCGGAGCAAATCCGCCCACGGGTGAGAACCCTCGGGGAGAGCGGTGAGTGCGTCCAAGATGGGGACGCGGAGTTTATCCGGCAGTCGCGGGGCGAGTTGGGCGAGCCTCTCGGGAGTGAGCCGGGCGGCGAGCCGGAGGGGTCGCTCCACGATGATGTTGCGGTAACCGAGTTCCTCGTTACGGAGGATGACGGAATGCTCGGAATCGCGGGGGCGCAGGATGAGATCGAGCACTCGCGCTCGGTCTTCCTCCGTCATCTCGCAATTTCTTTCACCGAGATTCTTGCGGAGCGGTCGGCACCACGCGGAAGCGTCGATGAGCTGGACTTTTCCGTGCATGCTCTCTTTTTTGCGGTTGGTGAGCACCCAGATGTAGGTAGCGATGCCCGTGTTGTAAAAAATCTTTTCGGGGAGTTGGATGATGGCTTCCACGAGGTCTTTTTCGAAGAGGTAGCGGCGGGCGTTGCTCTCCCCCTGACCGGCATCGCCTGTGAAGAGGCTCGAGCCATTGTGGATCGACGCGAAGCGCGAGCCCCGCGCGTCGCTTTTCATCTTGGCGACCATGTTGAGCAGAAAGAGCAACTGCCCGTCCCCGGCGTCCGGCAACATCGCGTAATCCGGCTCTCCGTCGTAACCGGATTTGACGAAGCGGGGGTCAATGATGTCCTTCTTATTGTCGGTAGCGTCCGGGGTCATTTTCTGCACCTCGCTGCTCCAACTTTTGCCGTACGGCGGATTGCTCATCATGAAATCGAATGTGCTCTCGCGGAAAGCATCCGCCGAGAGGGTGGAAGCGCAGGAAATATGGAATTCGTTGTCATCGCGCCCCTTGATGAGGGCGTCCGCCTTGGCGATGGCGTAAGTCTCCGGGTTAATTTCCTGTCCGAAGAGCTGAAGATTGATGCTCAGCCCGCGTTGCGCGGCGAGTTGCTTGAGCCGGTCTTCCCCCACGGTGAGCATTCCGCCGGTACCACATGCCCCGTCGTAGAGTGAGTACGTGCCGGGTAGAAGTCCGTCAGCGATGGGCTCGAAGATGATGTCCGCCATGAGGGTCACGATGTCTCGCGGGGTAAAGTGCTCCCCGGCTTCCTGATTGTTTTCCTCATTGAAGCGGCGCAACAGCTCCTCGAAGATCGTGCCCATGGCGTGATTGTCCAAACCGGGGATGATGTTCCCCCTGCCGTCATCCTTGGGGGAGGGACTGAGATTCAGCGTGGGACTGAGGTATTTCCCAAGCAGCGCGGTCAGGATTTCTGAGCGCGGCGTGCCGTTGTCGTCGTCCGTCCCCCGCGTATCCACCAACTTGGGAAATGTGACGTTGTAAAAGTCAAAGCGCGTGAGGATTTCTTGGACATCCGAAGAGAACCCACGGAGATAGTTGAGGAAATTGTCTTCCAGCTGGGCGAGAGATGTGGCACGAGTGAGGTCCGCCATGGTGTAGGGGGACGTGTTGTAGAAACCGCAACGGGTAATACTGCACAGCATGCGTTTGAGGGCATCCCCTTTGAGACTCTTTCCCACAGGACTCTGTGCCATACTCAATACCTCTTTCTTGGTCGACTCCAACACGGCGTCCAAGCGACGTAGCACGGTCATGGGTAAAATGACATCCCGGTACTTCCCCCGCACAAATCGATCCCGCAGAACATCATTGGCTATCCCCCAAATGTATGAAACGATGGCGTTGTGGTTTGTGTCTGTCATAACGTAACAACAGCATGAGTGTAGAGGATAAACCACGTTGTGTCAAGAACTCTGTCCCGCACCGCACCTGCCCGCAGATAAAAACGATCTACGACTGCTCCTTCCCCCTGTCCCTCGTTCGCCCCACTTTTCCCTCCTTGGGGTCACGGAGGAGGCGGCATACACAGACGGCGAGCAGACCCCATACGAAACAGATGGAGAGGGTCATGGTGATAATACCCGGGAGAGTCATAGGGAATCGGGTTGGCGTTTACGTCGGTGAAAGCGGCGGGAGGTATGGACCACAAAAGCCATGAAGACAAAGAGGACGAGCATCCATACCATGGGCAGCACAGCCCCGGGCTTTCCGCAGCTCAGGTCGGCGATGTGGTGTTCGTTGGCGTCCATGATCACTTTACTGTACAGCCAAGAGCAAAAGATAGCCAGTAGGATGCTGGGTGTAACCCATTTAATGACAAAGCCGAGAGCACGGGGGACGGGGATGCGCGCCCCGCGTCCGAGTTCTCGCAATCCGTTACGAGTACCCCAAACTCCGCAGAAGAGGATGAGATAGAGAGTGGAGACGAGGTAGAGGCACATTGTACCCATCCAGAAATCGAGCGTGCTGAGCGCAAGCATACCGCTGCCGGTATACCACGACACACAGAATGCACCCACCACCACGATAAGTCCGGTAACTACCACGCTCTGCGTGCGGGTCAGTTGCCAGAATTCCTCCAAGAAAGCAATTGTCGGTTGCAGAATGGATAAGGAGCTCGTGACTGCGGCGAGAAAGAGTAACCCGAAAAAGAGTGCGCCGAAGAGGCTGCCGCCCGGCATGGCAGAGAAGACCTCCGGCAGCACGGTAAAACCCAGCCCGAAGGTACTTGCGCCCGCCGCCGCCGCGACTCCGAGCAACGACACCGAAGCCGGTACGATCATCATCCCCGCCAGCCCCACCTCGACGGCTTCGTTGGCGGCATTGGCGGTGAGTGACACGAGGGCTATGTCTTTTCGGCGGGCAACATAGCTGGCGTAGGTGAGTACTGTGCCGAAACCGATGGAGAGCGAGAAAAATATCTGCCCTGCGGCGGCAATCCACAGGTCGGGATTCATGAGCCCGCGCAGCAGGGAAATATGCTCCCGGCGCACTACCTGCCCGGGGTAGGCGACTCGTACCTGCCGCTCTATGCTGTCCGCCTGCTGCTCAGTGGCACCGGCGGGGATCATTTCTACCGTTTTTTCCACCTTAGCACCACTCTGCTCCTGCTCGACCACGAGTACGGTCTTGGAGGGATTCCACATGTAACCGAGCCCCTGATTCACATTGCGGTTGGGATGCGCGGGGTCCGGGGTTCCGAGTGTAAGCACGCGTATCAGGATGATAAATGCTGTGAGGAGCAACACGGGCATACTCCACTTACAAAACCATTCGATCCCACGCGTCAGTCCCCGGTAAAGCAGATACAAATTGGCAACAATGGCGATTGCAAAAAAATACGGCAAACTGCTTCCGCCGGTGTAGGCTGCACCGTCGGTCGAGCACCCGGTAAAATGCTCGAAAAAGGCGTTATATTGCTCACTGTTGCTCAAGTTCAGGTGCCCCACAGCCATGTTGTAGCAGTAACCGAGCGTCCACCCCTCCAAATACATGTAGTACATACCGATACCCAGCGGGGCAAGCACTCCTGCAATTCCCAGATACTTCCACACCGGCGAGTGCGTGATGAGCATGAATGCCGAAGCGCAGC
>CAYRJI010000004.1:0-41820 GCA_964424645.1 uncultured Akkermansia sp.
AGCAAAAGCGCGCAGAGATTGCGCAAAAGTACAGTCGCGTAAGTATCAGCATGCCTGACATCCTGCCTCCCGGTATCACACTCGTGGATACTCCGGGACTCAACACGCCCAACCTGCACATCCAAGCGGGTACCCTCCAAGAGGCGCGTACCGCGCACGCTATCCTCTACGTGGTGCGCGGTAAGCAACTGAGCAACCGAGAACTCACTCTCATTGCCGATTTGGCAGGGTTGCAGCGTCCCAGTCTACCTATTCATGTCGTACTCACGGAGGACGATACACACGAAGCCGGACAGATGGAGGTGCTTTGCGACACGATCAAAGCACAGCTTGAGAGTGCCAACATTGAAGATTGCGGGGTGTCAGTGTTTACCTTCGGCAAAGGGGAAACTCTCAACATCGATGTAAACGAATGGGATCCGTTTCCGGATACGGATGATGTGCCTACATCAAGCACTTCGGATGGCAGTATTGCAAATGAGCTGGATGCATTCTTCAACGGACCGGTGCGTCAGGGACGCAGCATCCGACAGGTGCGTGACCTACGCCCGCTCTTGGAGCGGTTGCAGGTGGCAATGCAAGCGCACTTGGAGCTCGCCGGAAAGGATGAAACAAACGTAGCTGCCCTCGAGGATGAGTTACGGCAGAAGCAGCAGCTCTATATCAGCACATTGAAAAATATGCTGCGTGATATAGACGATGCGAAAGACGAGACAGACGCGACCATTCATCATGATCTGAATGCCATGCTGAATAACTACGAAACGGAGTTAAACAGATGCGAGACGCTGCAGGATGTCCGTCACCAACTTGATGTCATACAGCGAACTTTCCCCGATGATATCAACAATGTCATTCGATGCGCCTCATCTCAACTCAGACGTGCTATCGAGAGTATTTGCAGCACTTACAATCAAACTTTGGAACAGAGTATGGCACTGCGTTCCGACGCCTCCCTCGAGCTGAAAAACATGTTCCTCAAGATTGTGTCAAAGACACCTGATGTCGTAATTTGGCTGATAGATTTGCTCCTTATGGGTCCCGTCATCCCGGGTGGTCCTCTATGGGATGTTGTATTGAGCTGGTTATTAGGCAATTTTCCACTGATCAGACAACTCATGCCCACTGCATTGGTCGGAAAACTCGCTGCTAATTATGCCGTCAAGGAGCTTGAGAATCACATAGCGGATCTAAAGGTCAAGGTAAGTAAGGTGCTGCAAGATAATTTTGAGACAATGAGTAAAAACCTACTCAGTCGCGCTAATTCGGAGGGTGTCTTTGCTGAGTTGGAACAAGCAATAAAGCATACTCGTTCTAGGCGCATCTCTGAAGCAGAGAAAACACAGTTGCAAGAGTGGATTGCGACATGCAAACGCTGGATGGAGTGTCTGGCAGCTCAGTAGCATTGAAATTCTGCGGGAAAACGTTTTTTTACACAGCAACAACGTAAGTTACATCTCGACCGTGGGGACAAACAGTGAAAAGAGGTTGGTTTTGTTTGGAAAGTTCCAAATTGGGAAATCCACTGTGTTTGATTATCTCTGCGGTGATCGCGAGCCATTGGAGATGGGAGACGGTCTCAGCACCATACATTCCCGACAGCCACCGACGTGGAGGTTCTCTGCATGAGTGGTGCACCGTCTCTCATCGAGCATGTGCGTAGCCTCTAACTACGATTATATCATGAATATAGGTGACATCATTAAGCAGGCAAAGGAAATAGCCGAAAGTCTCGAAGCGGGCGATTTGGCAGATGCTTTGGCTCGCGTGACGGATGCCCTCACAAAACGCGATCTCAAAGTGGTCGTTCTGGGTGAGTTTAAAGCCGGTAAGAGTACCCTCATCAATCGCATCTTTTTACAGCACGATGTGTTGCCCATAGAGTTTATGGAGACCACTGCCGTGCCCACCCACATACGCAACGGGAGTACGCGCATGCGAATGTGGCAACGGGATGCAACGACGTTACGTGAGACGTGCGTGGCAACGAAGGATGTATTTGAACGCTCCGATGTCGCCGCTGTTGTAACGGCACCGACAGATGAAGCACGTTCCGAGCTGGCGGAAAAGTACAGTAAGGTCACGATTGATATGCCGTGCATTCTGCCGGACGGTATAACGGTCGTGGACACCCCCGGGCTCAATACACCCAATTCCAAGGTGTACGTGAATACCCTGTATGAAGCGCGTACGGCACATGCGCTCCTCTATGTTGTTCGCGGCAAACAACTGGGCAGCGCAGAACTGAAACTACTGGCGGATTTGGCGGGTATACAGCAACCGAGCTTGCCCCTCCATGTGGTGCTTACTACGGACGGTACGCAATCGCGTACTGCGCTGGAAACCATCCGTACCACCATCACCGCTCAGCTCGCAAAGGTGGGAGTATTGGATGTTGAAGTCTCCTCCTTTTACGTGGGAAAGGGAGAAAATTCTGAGTTGGATGATGGCGTGGTTCGCAGTAATCTGGAAAATTTCCTAGGCGGAGAAGTGCAACGTGGTCGCCATGCTCGCATCATACGCGATTTACGCCCCCTTCTGGAGCGTCTTCAAACCGCTGTCGTTTCCCGCCTAGAGCTGGATGGCAGGAGCAAGGATGAAATAAAAGAGCTGAAAAAATTACTCGCTAAGAAGAAAGACGAGTACCTGCAATTTGTGCGAATGCTGTTAAACGACGTTGTCTTAGCACAACGTGATTTCCTAAGGCACATCAGCGGTTGGCTAGAGAAAGTAAAAGAGGGCTTCCGCGAGGATATGGACAAGAGGAATGATCTAGCGCAGATTCTCGAAGGTGTCAAACTATGGCAAGACCTCTTGCCGGATCGCGTACAACGCCTCATCAAATTAGCACATCGCGACTTTCAGACCGATATCCATAAAATCGAACGCAATTGCAGCGTAAAGCTGGAGCATTTGTTCAAATCGAAAGACATAGAAATGCATCTTTCGCCCGGTGTGCTGATAGAGCTCATCGAAAAGACTCCTTATTGGGCCCTTTACGCACTGGATATGTCTCTCGTTTGCATTCTGCTGCCCACCAATTTTGCCTTGGACATCGTGTTGCGACTCCTCGGTGACCGCATCCCGCTGATTGCGAAACTCATGCCCCTTGGATTACTGGGATGCGCTGCCCGCAGTTACACAATTCATGCATTTAACAAGGTAATCGATGACATGCAGAAACAGGTCGCAGGAAATATGTCCGTGCAGTTCCGAGAAATGAGCGATAAGTTACAAACAGATCTACAAAACAATCCTCTTTTCCCTGATATGGAGAAAGCCATTGAAAAAGCTGAAGTCGTAAAATTGCCGCAAGTTCTCAAGGAGAAATTGCAGGCAGCATCCGATTCTGTCCGTTCGTGGTTGTCCTCCCTATAAATTTAACACCAAACCAATTCACACCAATGAATGCAGATAGCGACGATATGAAGCAATTTCAAACATATCGGGAGAAATTGCTTGACCTAATGAATGAAGCCCAGCCGCTGCTCAACGACACGGCTACTTTACTGGGTGAAGACCTTAAGCATTACGAACTCCCCATCGAGCGACTTAAGAAAAATACTTTTACGCTCACCCTTGTAGGAGCATTTCAGAGTGGCAAATCCACTCTGTTTAGTTACTTGTGCGGTGGACGAGAACTCTCTCCAATCGGTCCCGGCGGCGGCGGTATCCGTACAAGCGGCTGCCGTGTAACTGCCACGGCACTGGAGGATGATGGCGCAAAGGAGTACGCTGTGGTGAGCTGGCGCAGTAAAAAAGACCTAGTAGAGCCTATCTGTTCTCTGCTCGGGGTGAGAGCGGATGATTATGATTTGGACGATTCGAAGTGTCGCGATGAATTGATGGAAAAACTAATGAGCGACGTGCAAAGCATGGTAAACACGAATAATTTGGAACTCTACCGCATAGCTTTGCTGGTGTTGCAGTTCTATCTCGATTTCAAAGCACGTATTACGAGTGGGAATGAACGACTCAATGTAGAAGATGCCATCAGTATTGCATCCTACCCGCAAGATTGGGAGCCGCGATGGATGAAGTGGACCATTGGCGAGTCCGTCTCCTCTTCCTTCGATGCATCAATCATTCCCTTCATCTTCTGTTCCGGTGTGCAGTATTTCATCCGTTCCGAACATCTGAAGGCTCTGCAATGCACCGTAGTAGACTGTCCGGGGCTTTTTGCCTCTGAGTGGGATAATAAAGTTGCAGAACAGTGCATCGCGGATTCCAATGCTATTCTCTACATCTTTGAAGGGGTAAAGGACCTCACTCAAAACGATGTCGAAATCCTCAAGAGATGCATCGAGTTGGGCGGTCGCGACCGAATTTTCTTCGGTGCCAACGTCAAAGTACCCTACTCAGAATGGAAGCGTATTGAACAGCTGGGTGTGTTACCTAAGTTGCAACAGCATGGTTTCAAAAATCCGGTCGTACACTCATACCACGCAGCACTCGCCCTACGTAGCATCGAGCTCTCCCTCGAGCAGAACGATAGGCTTTCGAAATCTACCCGCGATGCAATTCTTATAAGCAGCGAGGGTGAATCCGTGGGTGAATACCTTAAGTATCGTCTGAACCGTTTCCTGTTAAGTGCTCTCGACCAAACTCTGGGCGACTATACTCAGCAAGGAGAAGTCAACACATCCGATATCGAAATCCATGCCAGTAAGGTGCCGGATTTTATTCATATCGCTCAACAAAAAATTGTACAAGATAAAGCGTGGAGCATACTTGTGGGCAACGGTACTAACAGGATGACAGTTATTTTGGACGCCGTTGAGAGGAGTGCTACTACTTCCCTAAAGAGCATGGAAAAGTCCTGCGAGGATGTCAAGAATGCTCTAAAGGATCAGGAAAATGCCCTACTAACATTTGAGGAGGACGTTCGGCGTTGCACAGAAGCATTAGATGCTGCGACTCATGATGGGATTAGAGGGATTAAAGATGCGTGTAGAAAAGTGATTAGCGAAATCGTTGAAGGTCACATGGAAGATATCATTGCCCTCACCGCTGAAGTTATATCCATTACTTGGAAATGTCTTAGGGCAGCATGGAATAGGACAAGCCCTGAGCCTATTCTTGAGACACCGGAATCACCGACTTCTCTCGACCGTATGGCAAAATTGCTGAAGATCGGGTCATACTTTGATGATGTAAAACGCACATTCAGGCGGCAATACCTCGAAAAATTGAATGCCAAGCTAGTAGATCTCCTCGTCGATGTACGCGATCATAGGATACGCGAGGAATTCACAAAGTGGGAAGAGTTCACCAGTATCAAAACACGATTCGATTACTGGAGGGGGCAAATGCTGGATAAGGTAAAAAAATTGGAAGGTCTCCCAGAGCTTGATGACAACCGGCTGCATCTTGGTGAGCATTTTGGCGAGCAAGAATTGCAACGTATGCAAATTAAGGGTATTAAAGGTAGCATCGGAGAGAAAACTCTGAATGAGGAACTGCCTCTTTTCTTTAGATGGCCGTGGTCACCTGATGCGAAGGCTAGGGAGTTTTGTAAAAAGCATAAGGGAGAGCTCATCTCGGTGATGGAGGACGGGTTTTTAGCTATGATGGAAGCGGAAGGTCCACTCAGGGCAATTATGGATTATCTCGAGGAATTCAAGGACACTTTTCGACAGCCACGTCAATTCTTCGAGCGACGGAAGGGTATCACAGAGAGAATGCTTCATGATACGGAGGAACAGCACTACTCGCTTAGAGCCGCGCTTGGACCCAGACTCGAGCAGCTAGGCGCATTGAAGAAAAAGGCTGCCGAATTTACGGAGGTCGTATCAGATGTCTACAAGCACTAAGCGCATGAGTTCACAAAGTACGTAGTTTCAATATCACTCATTATGCTGGGAATATTTCTGCGTGAATTGGGAAGGGGCGAAGTACGTCAGGCGCACCCCCGCGAGCTGCAGCCCGGGCAGGTCGTACTCGCCCTCGCAGAGGAGAAAACTCTACGCGAGTTCGGCTTGCCTGTCGATATGCAGTTCGGTATCACGGGAGAGAACGAGAAAGTCCTCTGTCAGATCGGTACGGGAAAAAATCTTGAGGCTGCATCATTCTCAATTCAGGAAGTGAGTATGGAAACGTTCATTCGTGGACATACTGCGCTGCTGGTCCCGGACATAGAGGGGTACACAGATTCTACTCAGGTCTACCGGCGCGCTAAAAGTCGTCTCGGCGAATGCCCGCCCGGCTTACGGAGTTTCCCCGGAGATGATTTTGTGGCAGAATGCGTGCGCGGCTTAAGTATGGAAGAATTGATGGAGGATGAGTGGCACCAAGCCGGGCGTCACTGGGTTACCAAGCTGGAGCTCACGCCCTCAGAAATTATGGCATGGCTGGGGTGTCCCATGGGAAAAGCAGAAAGTGATGTGCTGGACAGCTTTAGTGTACTGAAGATGCTCCTGCCGGATATGACACATCATGGCATTGTGGTGGAGGGAAACGAGGTTATTCATTTTTCTTCTTGTCGATTGAAAGATGGCACCAGTCGTATTAAGTGCGACTCGCTGGAAGACTTCATAAAGTGGTCAGGAAAAAAGTCAGACGGGGCATTAGACGGAGCACCCGCTGCCTACAGATGCGAGAGCACAGAGATTCGTCTGCTCTGCCGTAACCGTGCAGTGTGGAGCTTCTTCCATGCAAACGAAAGGGGAGATTATGACTTGTTGTTCAATAACTGTGAGCATTTTTGTCGCTTCTGCCGCACCGGAAAATCAGAATCTGGGCAACTTCTGGCCAAGATATTGCAACTCATCGGTTTCATGTTGGGCTGGGTTCCCAACCGATACGCTCAAAGATTGCGTCTTATGCTGGCGCGTGCGGCTGAGAAGCAATATTCGTCTAATCGCGTGCCGCAAATTTTATCCGAAATTGATAATCTACTGACCTTAAAACCTGAATTTTAAGCCATGAAGATCTGTTACCGTAAATCTCAAAACAATGAATGGTCCGCAAAGCCATCGAAAGATGGAGAGCTTTTTTGGCATCAACTTCCCGACCTACAACAAGAGAAATTTCGTTTGCTTGTGCACTACCCCAGCTATGTGTACGATCGTTACTGCTTGGTGGCACGCAGCGACGCGGACGAATCCGTGATCGCTGACGAACTACGCGAGCAGGAAACGCGATCGTTGGTGCTTGCCTACCTGAACGCGCGCGAGCAATTTTTCGCCGCAGCCAGTCAATCGCAAGATGCGATGGAGGAGCTTGCCACAGCGTATCCCGTGGAGGACCACGGGCTGTTGGTCAATCAAAATGTACAACTCCGCCCCACAGATGCCCTGCATAGTATGTCAGAGGTTGCGGAAAAAGTACGGTGTTTCCGTCTCCGCAAGCTGGAAGGTGTGCGCATCATTGCTGCTGACCATTTCTACAAAACGCCGGATGAAGTCGACACAGACATGAGTGTGTGGGAAAAAGCCCCGGAAATATCTCTCCCCGGTACCAGTAAAAAGCTCTTAATTAGGCTGGGAATAACAGTGGCGGCGGTCTTACTTGTTTGGGCAATCCTTCGACCCGGTCCTCCGCCCCCCCCTCCTAAACCGCCTGGACCTGAAAAGGTTGGTTCAGGCGGTATAAGGGTTAGTTACCGCAAATCTCCTGAGGTCAAATGGAGTGAAAAGCCAACAGAACATAGTGAGTATCTGTGGCGTTTACTCACCGACTCGAAACATGAGAAATTCCGTCTGCTGGTAGACTATCTTGGTAATGCGGATGACAGCTACTGCTTGGTGGCACGCAGTGATGCAGGCGAATCCGTGATTGCGACAAGACTGAGCGAGAAGGAAACGCGCTCGCTGGTACTTGCGTACTTGAAAGCACGCGATCAATTCTTCGCTGCAGCAGGGCAAACGCAAGACGCAGTAAAGAAACTCATCGCTGCGTACCCTGTGGAGGATCACGGGCTTTTAGTCGATCAAAAGATGCAGCTTCGTCCGGTCGAAGACCAACGTCTCTTGTCGAACGCCATGGAAAAAGTGCGACTCTATCGCCTCCGCAAGAAAGAAGGATTACGAATCATTGCGACTGACCATTTCAAGATAGACGAAGATATGAGCGTGTGTATCGATGCCCCAAGGATGGTGATTAGTTACCGCAAGTCCCCTGAAGATAAGTGGAGTGTAGATCCAACAGAACATGGTGAGTATCTGTGGCATTTACTCCCCGACTCGGAACATGAGAAATTCCGTCTGCTAGTGGACTATCTTGGTAATGCGGATGACAGCTACTGCTTGGTGGCACGCAGTGATGCAGGCGAATCCGTGATTGCGACGGGACTGAGCGAGAAGGAAACGCGCTCGCTGGTACTTGCTTACCTGAAGGCACGCGATCAATTCTTCGTTGCGGCAGGGCAAGCGCAAGACGCAGTAGAGAAACTCATCGCTGCGTACCCTGTGGGGGATCACGGGCTACTAGCCGATCATAAGATGCAACTTCGTCCGGTCGAAGACCAGCGTCTCTTGTCAGACGTTATAGAGAAGGTACGACTCTACCGTCTCCGTAAGGAAAAAGGGTTACGAATTATTGCTGCCGATCATTTCAAGCTAGAAGCAGATATGAGCATGTGTATCGATGCTCTGGGAAAAAATCCCTCTGATTCTCTGGAAGGAAGTAAATGTCCGACCAATAGTTCCAGCGAAACAAACAATAAGGAAGTCATTAACAATCCAAGCGGTGCCACCACAAACAGTACCAGCACTCCGACGAACACAGAGGCGAAAAGCTTGCCCGGATCTACGAAAAACTAACAGAATTGCGTATGCAGTGTGATCGTCTAAAAGTCAAAATTCGGAAGGGTCTTTTGGACGGAGCTATCAACTACGCATCATGACAGACTCTCGCACACTATTCACCGGGGGGATGCTGGGGGACGCGGCGTTGGGTGGTGCCGGGGGGCACGATATCGCGCAGCAGTTGGCGGAATGGATTAACACGGCAAACACTACGGTGTATGACAAAGCCATTGACAGTGTGTACCTGAGCACCCATGTGGGAGGGGCGCAGTTGCACCACTTGGTGGATGGACAGCACGATATCTTCGGGGCATTCGATGCGGCGTCGAAAGCATTGCCGGATGATAGCCTGTGGCAGGAGGTGCTCGGTACGGCGCAGCATTTGGGTAAGGATTTATTTTCCGTGGCGGGGTTACCGGTGGTGTCGTTGGACCCGGCGGGCTATGCGAACGCGAGCCAGTGGTTGCAGGAGCACCTGTTGATTCCCAAGCAATGGCTGGGAGATTTGCTGCAGATCAACGGCTTAGAACTTTTCAGCGGCGTGCTGACTACCGCAGCCGTGGTCTTGGGGTGTCGGCAGGCGGATACCCAACAGCTGGCAGAGCTGGCATCGGCGAGTGGACTGGCAGGCATCCTCTCGGCGAATCCCATCGGGATGATTGCGGCAGTCATCGCGCTCGTGATGGCGTGGGAAAACCGTCAAGAGGGCGATACGGCTCTGCGGGACGGACTCGTGATCGGTGCCGGGGCTGCGGGAACAACGGCACTGGTCGGCACAGGGTTAGCGGCTCTGCTGCCGGGGGGCGGAGTGCTGACGGCACTGGGTGGGGTCGCGCTCAGCGTGACGCTGGGTATGTACGCGCGAAAATTCCTCACTCAGGCATTGGCAGGCATGGAGGGAACTCGGTCGCAGCGAGCGGAGTACCGTTGGCACTTGCCGTCGTCGGAGGATCTCGATACCCTCGCACAGCGCATCGTCGATCGTATCCCCTGCCCCATCCCACGCGATATTTCAGACGCCATCAACCATCGTCTCAACGCTCCCACCTGAGCGAATGCCCGGAACAACTAAGTACACCCAGAGCAGAGCGGTAACTACGTCGAGTGGCAACACGGAGGAGATCAAGTACGAAGTGAAGGAGTTAGGCGCAACGGGGTTGCGCGGGAGAGTTTAGGAGCGGGCAAAGCGGAAAAACACGCGTGAAGGGTAAATCCATGCACCCGTGAGGTTGGTATACACGTGGTAGGCGGGTCCATGAAGAGATACTCGCGTGGCACCACTTTTCATCACAAACGACACGTCCGGTCACAGCCGTGGATTTTCAACACTCTCATCACACACGTTCTTCCTGCACGCACCCATTGCCCACCATACTCGCCACTCCCCGGCTCCGCTACTTCGTACTTCGTACCTCGTACCTCGTACTTCCTTTGCTCGTCTCGGGTGTGGGGTCATTGAGAAGCTCGAGTAGGGAAGACAGGGCAGTGCGGACGACTTGCTGACGGAAAGCGGAGCGGGAAAGATTCGGGAGGAAGAGCGTGGATGCGCGTGAGATTGTGGGGGAAAGGAGGGCGATGCAAACGGTACCGACAGGGGGTTCATCCGGGGCGGCGGTGGGTCCGGCGTTGCCGGAAACGGCTATCGCACAGTCGGCGGCGGCGAGACGGCGCGCGGACTCCGCCATCGCCAGCACGACAGGTTCGCTCACCACAGAATGACGGGCGATGAGCTCCGGCGGAACCCCGAGTTGCTTGATCTTTGCCTCATTGCAATATGTCACCCAGCCGTAATGAAATACCCGTGATGCGTCGGGTACTTCCGTGAGGGCGGCTGCGATGAGTCCACCCGTGCAACTCTCAGCAGTAGCTACAGTGAGAGCACGCTGGGTGAGCAGCCGGACGAGCTCGAAAGCAGGCGTGTGCATGAACGGATAAGCAAAAACTACAGCAAAACCACCTGCGCAACCCCGTTGCGCCTAACTTTAACGCTTCGTCCTTCGTACCTCGTACTTGGCATCCGCCCAGCCCCCTACGGTCGTTATTCTTCCCCTCTTCCTCTCCGACACCTCGTTCTTCCTTATTTTTCACTCAGCGAGCCGATGCCCGGAAGCACCTTACCCTCGAGCAGCTCGAGAGACGCCCCGCCACCGGTCGAGCAGAACGACAATTTGTCCGCGACCTTAAACTTCTTAGCGGCTGTAACGGAATCACCGCCTCCCACGATGGAGACGCAGTCGGAAGCAGCCAAACACTCGGCGATGGCTTTCGTACCGGCTGCGAACGAGTCCATTTCGAACACACCTAGCGGACCATTCCACAGAACGGTCTTGGCACCCTTGAGGATAGAGCAGAATTCCTCGATTGCTTTGTCGCCGATATCGATGCCCATTCCGCCCTCGGGTACCACGCCGCCCTTCTCAAAGGGCTCGGAAACAAAAGTCTCTGCTCCTTCTTCAAACTTAAAGGCATAGCGCACATCCGCCGGAAGCACGAAGCGCACACCCTTTGCCTCCGCTGTGGCAAGAATCTCGCGCGCCAAATCCAGCTTATCTTCTTCGATCTTGGAGTTCCCCACGTTGTAGCCCTGTGCCGCTCGGAAAGTGTTCGCCATCGCCCCGCCGATCAGGAAAGTCTGACTCTTTTCCATGAGCTTCGACAGCACCTGAATCTTGTCCGACACCTTGGCACCTCCCATAATCACAATGAAGGGCTGCGCCGGATTTTCCAGCTTCCCTTCCAAGTATTCCAGCTCGTGCTCAATCAGGAAACCCATGGCAGATTTCTCCGCGAAATGAGTCACTCCCTCCGTGGACGCATGGGCACGGTGCGCCGACCCAAACGCGTCGTTTACGTAGAGCTTCGCATTCCCCAGCAGTGCTTTTGCGAACTCCGGGTCGTTTTTCTTTTCCCGCTTGTCGAAGCGCACATTGTCCAGCAACAGCACCTCCCCGTCCTTCAACCCCGCACGGGCAGCTGTTGCCATCTCTCCTATCACCTCCGGCACAAACGCCACCGATTTTCCGAGGTGCTTGCTCAAACACTCCGCAGCCGCTTTCAATGAGTACTCCGCTTGGTACCCCGTCCCCTCCGGTCGCCCTAAGTGTGAACAAAGCACCAACCGCGCCCCCTGCTCCAGCAGGTACTTGACGGTCGGTAATGCCGCCATAATTCGCGCGTCGTTCGTAATGACACCATCTTTCATCGGCACATTGAAGTCCACCCGCATCAGAACTTCCTTGCCCTTTGCATCCAAATCTCTTACTGTCAGTTTAGCCATAGTCGTTATCGTTTCGTTAATCCCGGGTCTCCCCGCTCCCTCATTCTACCCCCCTGCCCCACACTTGTCAAGCGCCGCTTCACCTCCTGTTCGCACGTTCGGATTGATCCGACAGTTGCCACCCATCTGGAACGGGATTCGAACCCGTGTTGCCCGCGTGAAAGGCGAGAGTCCTAGGCCTCTAGACGATCCAGACTTTCAGCTCCGCAACCTGCGGTGCCGCGCAATTTACCACAGCTTCCTTCGCTTGGCAAGTAAAAATGTTCAAAAAATCGGCGTTGCACTGCGACAAAACTCCGTTTCTGACAGTCGCCTCAATGCCAATTCCCATGCGGGTTTCCCGCGCACAGCATCCCCCGAGGGGAATGGAAGCACGAGGTGCGTTTAATCTACTTCTTCCGCTTCGTCTTCGTCGGGCAGGTTGATGGGGAAGATGTCGGAGGGAGAGGAAGAAGGAGGTGCGTCGGGGTCGACGGCTTGGGTATCATCGGGGAACGCGAGGTCTTCGGCATCGTCGGCTAGGGGATCGTGTTTGGTGCAGAGGGGACGAGGCTTGGTGAGATCGGTCATCGTCTCCGTGTAGGCAGTGCCTTGGTATTCGCAACCGGAGTGGGCGACCATGCCGGTATCGCGGCAGAGACGGATGCCTTGTTTTCTGCTACCTGCGGGGGAGGTGCGGATGGGACCCATGCTGTAGCCACGGGCGGCGGCACGCTGCATGACGCCCACCCAAAGCGGGAGGGCAACGGAACCGCCGTAAGCTTTGTCGGCGATGGTGGTAGGGCGGTCGAAACCCACCCAGACAGCGGCAGTGAGGTCGGAGGTAAAGCCGCAGAACCACGCATTTTTATAGGCATTGGTGGTGCCGGTTTTGCCGCCGGAAGGGGCGGAGAAGCCGAGACGCTGCATACCACCGGCGGTGCCGCCGGGTTTCGTAATTTGCTGAAGGATGGACGAGACGGCGTTGGAAGTGCGCGAGGAGAGCACACGGCGAACGGCGGCGGGGTTGCTCCAGAGTACGTGCCCGTCTGCATCCGTAATACTGTGGATGATATAAGGCGTGGGGCGCACACCGCCGTTTGCAAACATGGTGTAGGCGGAGGCTACCTCCAGCGGCGAGGCTTCCCAAGTGCCCAAGTAGATAGTCGGACCGGGCTTCTTGGGAGTTTTTGGGAACCCCGCCATGAGGGCGGTATTGATGACATTGTTGAGACCTGCCCGGTTACCGACACGGACAGACATGGTGTTGCGGCTCTTGAGGAGCCCCCATCCGGCGGGGTGGGGTCCGGTGAAACGACCGTCGGAGTTGCCGGGAGACCAGCGGCGAGCACCCGCGATTTCGCCGGGGCGGAGTCGGTCATCGGACACGAGGCTTTGCGGGCTACCTCCGCGCTCAAAGAAAGTGGCGTAAACGATGGGTTTGAAGATGGAGCCGACCTGACGGCGGGACTGGACAGCGCGGTTGAGGGGGGATTCGGAGCTGTCGCGCCCGCCCACCACAGCGAGGAGGGCACCCGTGGCGTTATCAATGACCACGCATGCCGCTTGGATGTACTGCGGGCGCATTTTGTCGGCTTCTTCCGGGGGGAGAGCGGCGATGGCAGCGCGGAATTGGGCGCGGGTCTGGTGCGACCAACGGCGTTGCTTTTCAAACATATCCACCAAGCGGGAGTCGAGCTCGCGCATCACATCGTCCTGCAAGTCAACATCGAGGGTGGTACGGACGACGAGCCCGCCGGAGTAAGTGGCGTCCTCCTTCACATGCCGTTGGGCGGAGTCGAGCATATCCAAGATGTGGTCGACTTCACTGCGGACGAGGTCGAGGGCGTAATTTTGCGTGCCACGGAGGGTAGGGCGGGAAGTCACGATAGGTTCGTCGAGAGCGGCGCGGTACTGGTTGCGGGTAATATGCCCGTTGTCGACGAGAAGCTTAAGGACCTTGTCGCGCTGGATTTTTGCGGCGGAGGGGTTACGCAGGGGGGAGAACTCATTGGGGCTGCAGACGATACCGGCGAGGAGTGCGGCTTCGCCGATGGTCAGGTCTCGGGGCTGCTTATTGAAGTAACCCTTAGCGGCTTGCTTGAGTCCCAAAAACGTGTGCCCCCAGAAAACGCGATTGATGTAGCAGGTGAGGATGGTCTTCTTGTCGTAAGCGGACTCGATGCGGCGAGCGAGAGCCATTTCGGTCAGCTTGGCGTCCATGTTGCGCACGCTGTGGTTGTATGTATTTTTCGCGAGCTGCATGGTGAGAGTGGACGCACCTTGGGTGGCACGGTGGTGCTTGAAGACTTGGGCGACGGCACGGAGGACACCGCGCGGGTCGATGCCGCCGTGCTTCCAGAAAGAGCGGTCCTCCTGCATGATGAGGGCATGGATGAAGTAGGGAGGTACCTCGGCATCCAGATTGTCGATACTGCGGCGGTTTTCGCCGTGAAGGGTGCCGATTTCGTTGCCCTTGCGGTCGAGGACGATGGTACGCTCCGGCATGCGCAGGATTTGGGTGATGTCGTAGCGTTCGGCTTTGATGCTGTAGATGATGGCGAGGATTGCCGCAAGGACGAAGCCGACGAAGGAGACGCTGATGAAGACGCGGAGGACCTTGGGCAGAGCGCGGGTAAGGAAGAAGACGAGGCGGAAAGGCAGGGTGATGAGCAGACGGAGGGCCTGCCACACGCTCATGTCCTTTTGGGGGGGACGGCGAAAGTCGTCTAAGGGGTTGTGCTCTTGGGGGTGCCGGGTGTAATTGCGCGTGGGGAAAGGACTGCCGAAGACATCATCGGAAACCGATTCTTGCGGAACAGATTCGGGGGCTGGGGAGGGCTCGGGAGGTGCCTGATTCTCGGAAGACTCCGGGGGTTCGGTGTAATCATCATCCGAAAGCGGAGATTGCAAGCGGGCACGGGGCTCGGCTTGGGCGTAACGGGGAGAGTCCCCGCGCACGGGGGGAGGTGGTGTATCTTGCCGGTCGGGTTTGTAACGCATGCGCGGACTAGGGAGCGGGGGCTGCCTCGGCAAAAAGCTCGTAGGCTATGGAGTCGGTGACCTCGACGGTCGCAAAGTCGCCTACGGGGAGGGAGGGGTCAACGTGCACGGCACCGTCCACATCCGGGGCATCCCATGGACCGCGTGCCAAACCGGGAGCATCGACCAAAACCTGCAGCTTTTGCCCGATGCAGGTGCGCCCAATTTCATCGGCTATACCCGCTAGGAGCATGTTGAGTTCGTTCGCCCGCCGTTTCTTTGTGGCGTGGTGAACCTGACCGGGCATGCGGGCAGCGAGGGTGCCTTCTTCGCGGGAAAAGGGGAAGACACCGGCGCGTTCGAAGCGGAATTCGCACACAAAGTCGCAGAGTTCGGAGTGGTCGTGTTCGGTCTCACCGGGGAGTCCGCTGATGAAGGTGGTGCGCAAGCCGATACCGGGCACGGCTGAGCGAATACGGGTGAGGAGGTCGCGGATGAAAGCACCGTCCGTTCGCCGCCGTTGCTCGCGCAGGATGTGGTCGCTGATGTGTTGCAGGGGAATGTCCGCGTATTTGACCACATGGGGGCATTCGGCAAAGGCGGAGATGAGCTCGTCGCTCCAGTGAGCCGGGTGGGTGTAGAGGACACGCAGCCAGAAAGTACCGGGCAGGGAGTTGGCTTCGCGCAGGAGTCGGGCGAGGGAGTCACCGCCCTGCGGGCGGTCCTGCCCGTAGAATGTGGTATCTTGGGCGATGAGATTGATTTCCTTGGTGCCCCCCTCAATGAGGGACTGAATCTCGCGCAGGACATTTGCCAGAGGACGACTGCGGTATGCCCCGCGAATGCGCGGGATGGCACAGTAGGCGCAGGCGTGGTCGCAGCCTTCGGCAATCTTGACGTAGGCGGAGTGCTTCGGGGTCAGGCGAAAGCGGGTCGCTCCGTAATCCGGCACCGCCCGCGATACTTTGCTGCGGTAAATCTTTTGCCCCCCACCCTCCAGAACGGCGTGCACAATGCGCGCGATGTCACCGACTTCGTCCACCCCCACGAAGGCATCGACCTCCGGCAGCAGGTGCACCAGCTCTTCGCCGTATCTCTGAGCCAAACACCCGGATACGAGAATTTTTTGCCCGACCGGGGACTTCCCCGCATCCCGAGCACGTGTGTACGCGAGGATAGTGTTGATAGCCTCCTGCTTGGCGGCTTCGATGAAAGCGCAAGTGTTGATCAGCAGAATGTCCGCTTTTTCCGGCTTGCTCTGCTTGAAACCTGCCGCCAACAGCCGGTCGGTCATCACCTCCGAGTCCACTAAGTTTTTCGCACACCCCAATGTGACAATGGCAACTTTCGCCCGCATGCCCCTACTATACCATATAGCTCCCCCAGTCACCAAGGAAATTCAACGCGGCGACCACATCTGTCCCAAATAGATTAAAGACTTCGTGGTGAGCGGTGACTTTGATGCAGGAAGACACGGGGGAGAGCAAGTACGAGGTACGAAGTGAAAGAGTTAGGCGCAACGGAGTTGCGCGGGCATGGTGGGAGGAGGCAAAGCCAAAACGACGCGTGGAGACCAAATCTATGCAGCTGTGGAGTTGATCACACCTGTCCTCAAAAAAGTCTTGAATAAGGTAAAATAAAATATACAATATTGGCAACAGAGACAAACATATTAAGCACAGGAAGGAGGAGCCATGAGAACGAAGTTACCGGTACCGATAGCGGTGAAGAGAGCGTTGAAGAAGCTGGGCAAAGACATGCGCGAAGCGCGAATACGGCGTCGGATACCGGTGAGGCTGATGGCAGAACGGGTGGGAGTGACACGGGTGACACTCAAGGCGATGGAGGATGGGGTACCGACGGTATCCATGGGAACTTACGCAACGGCGTTGTACGTGCTGGGACTCATGGAGCGGATGCGAGATGCGGCAGACATAGCAAACGACCCGGTGGGGCAGATCATCAGCAGCTCGGAGTTACCTAAACGGGTGTACCTGAAGAAATGATGGGCGAGGAAACGATTCATGTATACGTACAGTTCGGCGGGAGCGACCACCTCGTCGGGCGGTTGTGGACGCACGGCGACGGGCGACGCAGGAGTGCATCCTTTCGCTACGCAGAAAGCTGGTTGACGCATGAACAACGCTTTGAGCTAGAGCCCTATCTGCCGCTTACGGAAGGCACACAGCACACCGACAGCGGCAGGGAGCTGTTTGCCTCGTTTTCAGACTGCGCACCGGATACGTGGGGACGCATGCTCATCCGACGCCACGAAGAAAGCGAAGCACGGCGGGAAGCACGCACCCCGCGCCGACTCGGGGAGGCAGATTACCTGCTTGGGGTGAGCGACATTGCGCGGCAGGGTGCCCTGCGATTCAAGCGAGACCCGCAGGGAAATTATCTTGCCGAGACTGCAGAGGAAGCCATCCCGCCTTTGGTCACCCTGCCGAAACTTTTGGTCGCATCGCAGAAGGTATCGGACGGCAAAGAAAGCGACCGAGACCTCCGAGAGCTGCTTTTCCCGGGCTCCTCACTCGGTGGGGCACGTCCCAAGGCATCATTCGTAGACCGACGAGGCGAACTCTACATTGCCAAATTTCCCAAGCGGGATGATGAGAACAACGTGGTACTCTGGGAAGCGGTAGCTCTCACGCTGGCAGAGCGAGCGGGGTTGAATGTACAGAGGTGGCAACTCGAAAATGTGGGGAAAAAATCGGTACTCCTGCTCAAGCGATTTGACCGATGCAACCGAGCGCGCATCCCATTCATCTCGGCTATGACTCTCCTCAATGCCCATGACGGGGAAAGCGGGCAATACAGCTACTTGGACATCGCCGACGGCATCCGCAGGTACGGTGCGCGCGCGGCGGCTGACTTGCGCGAGCTCTGGAGCCGTATGCTTTTTTCCGTGCTCATATCCAACACGGACGACCATCTGCGAAACCATGGTTTCCTGCGCCTCGCCCCGCAGGGATGGTGCCTCGCCCCGCTGTACGATGTGAATCCCTCCGCCTTCAACGTCACCCATCTTCAGCTCAACATCAATGAGACGGACAACGTTGCATCCGTGCCGCTCGTCCTATCCGTTGCCGACGCATTCGGGCTCACCGCAGTCGATGCCGAGCTGATACTTGCCCGGCAGAGGAAAGCCGTGTCTACTTGGCAAGCAGTGGCGAAAGGCTTCAACCTACCGGCACCTCAAATAGAGCGCATGAAACAGGCATTCACTCGCCCACACGCCGAGTAGTAGAGTGATGCAGGAGGTGTGGGCAGGGCGATGCGAATGGGAAGCGCGAAGAGAGGAGGGAATGGAAGTACGAGGTACGAAGTACGAAGTACGAAGCTGTAGAGCGGGGGCGGGGAGAGGACCATGGGGCGGTGCTTCGTTCTACGGGGTTTTGCGCGGGGGAGACGGGGAAAAACGGAGCGCAGTGCGGGTCAGAGGGCGGAAATGGGGAAGGAATGCAAACCGTGTCCTAGGGGGAGGGAGGATTGGGCAGTGCAGGGGGTGGCACCTAAGCGTGTGTGAAGTGTGTCTATTGGGATAATTTAGTGCAGCCTGAAGAGGGGATTCCCAGTGCCTTGTGTACTTGCCTCGACTTGCTCGGCAGCATCCTTTGCTTCATCTACTGCTTCTGCAGCTTCTTTTGCAAAGTTTTCCGCCCTGCCTGCGTATTCTTCTGCTGAGTAAAGATGAGATTCTGCCAGTTCTGCATAATCTTCCGCTTCCTGTCTACTTTTCTGCGCATTATTTGCAGATTCTTCTGCATTCTCCGCTCTTTCCTCTGCATCCATTGCACTCCTTGCTGCGTCATCTGCATAGCTTGAGATCTTCTCAGCATTATGCCGTATATCTATCCACATATAGAGTGTGAAAAGAAAGATCAGCACCAAGCCACCTACGTATATCCTCTCGAATATGTGCCTAGGTAATTTCATTTGATATCGTGGTTTTTCTACTGCCTACATCTAACAATGTAGGACATCTCGTTTCATCATCGAAAAACGCTGCGAACCGGTCAGCCAATACATGCCGGGGCGGCGAGCGGTATCGACCTTGAGTTTGATCGCGCGGAAGAGCTCGGGTGCGTATTGTACCTCATCGATGCAGAGCGGGGTGCCGTATTCCTCTAAGAGACCGATGGGATCCTCCTTCGCTTGGCGTGTCAGACGATAATCATCCAGCGTGATGTACCGCATCTCCTGCGGCATGATGCTCCGAAGAAGGGTGGATTTACCCACCTGCCTCGCGCCCGTCACGAGAACACAAGGAAATTGAGTGCTCAGGTCGCGGACTTTCGCGGCGGCTGTACGGGGGAAAAATGGCATAATGACGCAAATCCGCGACATGATTGCATAATTGCACGAAAAAGGCAAGAGAAAAGCCACATCCGTCCCGAACAAATGAAAGACTTCGTGGTGGGCGATGAATTTGATTGCACACCCGTCCCGATAAAATTTTCGAGAAACGCCGCCATGCTAATCCCCATGCGGGATACAGACGCCCAACATGAAGTACGAAGTACGAAGCAGCGAAGCTGTAGAGCGGGGGCGGGGAGAGGACCATGGGGCGGTGCTTCGTTCTACGGGGTTTTGCGCGGGGGAGACGGGGAAAAACGGAGCGCAGTGCGGGTCAGAGGGCGGAAATGGGGAAGGAATGCAAACCGTGTCCTAGGGGGAGGGAGGATTGGGCAGTGCAGAGGACGATCCCGGGTTCGAGAGTGAGGGAGCCGAGAGGGATTTTCGAAGCGGCTTTGAGGTCGGCGGCGGAGGGGCTATCACTCTTTTTGACCTCGATGGGGAGAATGCTCCCGTTGCAACGGAGGAGGAAATCGACCTCCGCCCCGGTGCTGTCGCGGTAGTAAGACAGGGGCGGTTGAAGACCCACGTGGGAGAAACTACGGGAGAGTTGGTTGAAGACCCACGTTTCGAGGATAGGACCGGCGAAAGCACCTTTTCGGAGGACCTCGGGGTTACTCCATCCGCCCAGCCAAGCACAGAGACCGGTGTCGCAGAAATAGAGTTTAGGGCTCTTGGTCAAGCGTTTGGAGCAGTTAATGTAGTAAGGTCGGAGCAGAGAGATGATGCCCGAAGCTTCTAGGATGCTGATCCAACTTTTTGCGGTGTTGAGAGATACATCCGCATCCCGTGCTAGGTCGGCATAGACCAGTTGTTGACCGCTGCGGGCGGCGGCGGATTGAAGAAACTTGGTAAAAGAGACGTGGTTACCGATTTGAGCTAGGGCATGTACATCGCGTTGAATATAAGTTTGTAAGTAGGAAGAAAAATAATCGTCGAGATTGAGGGCGGGGTTTTCGTGAAGAGCGGGGTAGCCGCCCCTGTGGATGCGTTCGTAGAGATGGTTGATGTCGCAGCAGAGAGTAAAATCCGGACGGGCGAGAATTGAGTCCGCCGAGAAAACCGGTGCAGTATCGCCGCAGCGGAGGAGTTCGCGCTGGGAGAAAGATTGCAATTCTAATATGCCGATGCGACCTGCCAATGATTCAGAGACGCCCTTCATCATCGAAAAACGCTGCGAACCGGTCAGCCAATACATGCCGGGACGGCGAGCAGTATCGACCTTGAGTTTGATCGCGCGGAAGAGCTCGGGGGCGTATTGCACCTCATCGATGCAGAGCGGAGTGCCATATTCTTCCAAGAGACCGATGGGGTCTTCCTTCGCTTGGCGCGTCAAACGATAATCATCCAGCGTAATGTACTGCATCCCCTGTGGCATGATGCTCCGGAGAAGGGTGGATTTACCCACTTGCCTCGCACCGGTCACGAGGACACAGGGGAATTGCGTGCTCAAATCGAGGACTTTCGCGGCGGCTGTACGGGGGAAAAATTCCATAGTGATGAAAATCTGCAAGATGATTGCATAATTGTATGAAAAAAGCAAGCATCTTTCACACCTGTCCCAATAAAATTCTCGCGAATCGCCGCTATGCCAATCCCCATGCGGGTTACAGACGCCCAACAGGAAGTACGAGGTACGAAGTACGAAGTACGAAGTGGCAGAGCCGGGGAATGGCGGACGGGGTGGGCAGTGCGGATGTGGCAGGAAAAACGTGCCTGATGAGAGTGTTGTGGCATGTCGCATCATGTGTGATGGGTACCGTCGTTTCGGCTTTGCCTCCTCCCGCCATGCCCGCGCAACTCTGTTGCGCCTAACACCTTCACTTCGTACTTCGTACCTCGTACTTAATCACCTCCGTGTTTTCCTGCCTCAAAGTTACCGCCCACCACGAGGCTTTTGATTCATTCGGGACAGATGTGTTACCCACCACACCCGCCAAAACTCCGGCAAACGAAGTACCGCCCCATTGCTCCTCACCGTCCCCTTGCTACAGCTTTGCCACTTCGTACTTCGTACCTCGTACTTGATCTCCCCCGTGTCTTCCTGCCTCAAAGTTACCGCCCGCCACGAAGCTCGTATTTTTCTTGGGACGGCTGTGATCCCGAGTGGTACGCCTTGTCCGGGGCTCCGGATTGGATACCGGCGAGCCTTGCGGAGCTAACATTCGGGACGTCTTCGGGGTAGCAAAGAAAGCGTTTGCCGTCAAGAAGAAAAATGAAGGTGAAAGCAAAAAAATTTAGTGTGGGAGGGGATGCAAATAGGGCGGTGGATAGGGTGGATGCTGCGGGGATGACGGCGGAGTTGCGGAAGGAACCGGTGGTGTTCAAAGATGGGACAGAGGCGACAATATCCGGGAGGACGCGGAGGGAGATACAGCATCATACGGCGGATAGGCGAGTTGTGGCTGCGTACGCAAAGATACGAGAGTTAGCGGTCGTTGCACAATATTTGCATTCCTCCCAGAATCCGCAGTTTAGGGAAGCCGGAGCAAAAGAGGGAATATCGCGGTATCACTATTACCTTGCAAAGGGAGATTTCGGGGAGAGGGGAGAAGCGTTTGTCTGCATGCGAGTGGCGGAATATGCGGATGGCAGTCGCGTGTACGATATCGATACAGAGAGCACGCAGGATGTGATGAACGACAAAAGGGAAGCTAGCACCCTTCCCACTACCCGCGTCCCAAACGCGGGGTCGGAAGGAGAAGCTCCCCTCTCTGGGGGGTAGAGTACACGCGGTGAAGCGATTTGTCAATTACATTGACAGAATTTCCGCAAAAAAAGTCAATGTAGGAGGGAAGTGAGTAGGAGTGCACATCTGTCCCAATAAAATTTTCGGAAACCGTTGCCATGCTAGTCCCCGTGCGGGTCGCACTCGCTCTGCGCACCAGGGGGGGGGCGACATCACAGGTGCATAGATTTGATTCCCACGCGTCGTTCCGGCTTTGCCTCCTTCCGACTCCCCTGCGCAACTCCGTTGCGCCTAACTCCTTCACTTCGTACTTCGTACTTCGTACCTCGTACTTGATCTCCCCCGTGTCTTCCTGCCGCAAAGTCACCGCCCACCACCAAGCTCGTATTTTTCTTGGGACGACCGTGGGCAGCATTTGGAGGTGGCACAATTGTGATTGACGAATGGGGAGTTCTGATTTAGAAATTGGGGTGGTAGTACGTGGCAACGAGGAAAGAGGAGGAGACAAAATGACGAAAGATAGGGATGAAGAGCTTTGAATTTCCGGATTTACCTGTCAGTGCGCATAGACGGGAGATCGTGGCGGCGTTGCGGGCGCAGCAGGTGGTGGTAGTCGTGGGCGAGACGGGGAGTGGGAAGACGACGCAGCTGCCGAAGATGGCGTTGATGGCGGCAGGGGAGCGGGCGGGGAGGGTAGGTTGTACGCAGCCGCGACGCTTGGCGGCGGTAGCGGTGGCACGGAGGCTGGCAGAGGAGCTCGGTGCGGATGGGAGCATGGTGGGGTACCACGTGCGATTTGATGACCGCACGGATGCCAACACGCGCATCAAACTCATGACGGACGGTATCCTGCTCGCTGAAACGCAGAAGGACCCCGACCTACGAGCCTACCATACCATCATTCTCGATGAGGCGCACGAGCGCAGTCTCAATATCGACTTCCTGCTCGGTTATTTGAAGTTGCTGCTCAAGCGACGCCGCGATCTGCGGGTGATTATCTCCTCGGCGACGATGAATGCCGCCGCTTTTTCCGATTTTTTCGGTGGGGCACCGGTGATAGAGGCGCAGGGGCGCACCTATCCCGTGGAAATGCGCTACATGCCGCCCATGGAAGAGGAAGAGTTGACGGACCATGTGGTACGAGCCGTGGAATGGCTGACGGGCTACGACGCGGGCGGGGACGTGCTGGTCTTTTTACCGGGGGAGCGCGAGATACGCGACTGTGCGGAAGCCTTGGAAGGGCGCGAGCTGACGCGGACGGAAATACTCCCCCTCTTCGCGCGGCTGAGTCTGGCGGACCAGCAGCGCATCTTTCACTCCAAAGCCGGAACACGGCGCATCGTGCTCACGACGAATGTGGCAGAGACCTCGCTGACCATCCCGGGCATCATGTACGTGATCGACAGCGGGTTGGCACGGATTTCCCGCTACCTCCCGGGGCGACAGATACAGAGCTTGCAGGTGGAAGCCATCTCGCAGGCATCTGCGCGACAACGGGCGGGGCGATGCGGGCGGATAGCGGAGGGAGTCTGCGTACGCCTGTACAGCGAAGAAGACTACAACACACGCGACGCGTACACCGACCCGGAGATACGGCGCAGTGCTCTGGCGGGGGTCATTCTGCGCATGGCGGACCTCCGTTTGCCGCCGCTCGGGCAATTCCCTTTACCCGACCCACCGAGTGAGCGACTGATCCGAGAGGGCTACAAGACCCTGCAAGAGATCGGGGCATTGGATGCGAGTAAACGCCTGACTGCCATGGGGAAGCAACTTGCGCGTCTGCCGCTCGACCCGCGCCTAGGGCGCATCCTGCTGGAAGCGAAGCGAGAAAACGCGCTTGCCGAGGCTCTCATTATCGTAGCTGCCTTGAGCATTCAAGACCCGCGCGAGCGACCGGCGGAGCACGCAGAAGAAGCCGACCGAGCGCACGCTGTCTGGAGGGACGAGCAGAGCGATTATCTCACGCTGCTGCAACTATGGCGGGCAGCCTGCAAGGAAAGTCGCGACGGGCGCAAACTACGGCGCAACGCGCTGCGCAGGTGGTGTGCGCCGCGCTATCTGTCCTTCACCCGCATGCTCGAATGGAATAACTTGGAGCAGGACCTACGCGACACACTGGCATTGGCGTTTCGATGGCGCGCCCCGGAGCTCCTGCCACCGGAGCAGCAAGCCCCTGCCGACAGCATCCACCGAGCCATCCTCGCCGGGGCACCCCTGCAAATCGGCGTCTGGAACCGCGAAGAACGCGTCTACCGCAGCACGGCGGGACGCAGCTTTTCCATTTTTCCCGGGAGTGGGCTCTTTCGGCGCAAGCAGCGGGCAGATTGGGTATTCGGAACGGAACTCACGGAAACGGGGCGACTGTGGTTGAGGCGGGCGGCGGAGCTCAACCCCGCTTGGGTCGAACAAGTGGCACCGCATCTCTGCACCTGCCACGCCTTTGACCCGCAGTGGGACAGCCGGGCGGGTGTCGTCTACGCGAAAGAACGCGTCGTCTGCGGGGGGCTCACCATCATCGAATCCCGCCGCATCAGCTACGCGCGCTACAACCCCGCCGAAGCCCGGGCTATCATGATCAGCGACGGCATCATCCCGCAGAAAATGCAGGGCAAATACCCCTTTTTGACCCATCTTGCGGAGATGCTCGAGCGCGTATCAACCGTGGAAGCCAAGCTACGGAGGCGCGACCTCATACGCTCTCCCGGTTCGATCTATCGCTTCTTCGACAGCCGGATACCCGCCGCCTGCACCTCCGAAAAAGCACTGCGCACGTGGCTCGCGCGCGCCCTCCGGGAAAAACCGCATCTCCTCGACATCCCCTACGAGCAGTGTATCTACCCCGGAGAGGACGACGCCCCGCCGGAACTTTACCCGGATGAACTTACCTACGGCACCGAAAGTTACCCCGTCTACTACCTCCACGACCCCGCAGCACCGGACGACGGCGTCACCATCGGCGTCCACATTGACCAACTGACCGACTTCCCGGAGCATTTGCCCGGCTGGGGTATCCCGGCGCATTCGGAGCAGAGGGTGGAAATCCTCCTGCGCACCCTGCCTAAAGCCATACGACAGCGGATACTACCCATCAGCGAGGCGGCGCAGGAATTCTGCGATGAGCACGCCGGACGCGCCCCGCAGAATGATATACTACGAGAATTGGGCGACTACGTGCACCGGCGGACCGGGGTATTCTGCCATCCGGAAGAATTTGACCCCACGAGACTACCGCCGGAGCTCATCACCAAGGTCTGGGTATGCGACGACGAAGGGCAGGAGCTGGCTCTCGGCACCGATGTGCAGCTGCTGCGAACCCGCCTCGCCTCGTACCGCGAAAAGCGATTTCATACCCAAGCCAAGCGTGCCTATTCCTCAACCCCTATGACGCAGTGGGACTGCGGGGTGCTCCCCGAAAGTGTTGCCGTGGGAGACCGTCTCGGCTACCCCGCGCTGGCGGATGAGGAGCAATGCGTGCGTCTGCGTATTTGTGCCTCCCCGGAGCAGGCATCGTTCGTACACCGAGCCGGAGTGCGGCGTCTCGCTTGGCTGCGTTGCGCAGAGTTTCTGCATGCTATCAGGAAACGGCTCCCGATCAATGACATACAGGCGCGGCTGGCTATTTCAACGCTCGGGGCTCACCCTGCCGACAACGTGCGGCAGAGCATGTACGCAGCCATGGATGCGGGGCTGGCTCCTTTACCGCGCTCGCCGGAGGAATTTGAAGCAGCCTGCGAGCGTATGCGTGAGAAGTTGAGTGACACCCTAGCGGGTCCTATCACACGCGTCTGGCACCTGCTCGCCCTCGCGCACGAAGAGCTAAAGCGGTACCGCCTCACGGCATCCACGGCAGCTACGGCACGCACCCGCGCCGACCTCGAGCGGCAATGGGCTTGGCTCACTCGACCGAATTTTCTCTGCGCCGCTCCACCGGAGACCCTGCCGGACTACACCCGCTTTTTGCGCGGACTGCTCGACCGACTCCGACGCCTCGCAACGCGCCCGGCGACCGACGATTTATCGCGTGTCGACCTCTTCGATACCATTGTGCCCGCAGCATTTTACGACAACTACCCGGCTCATGCAGATTCCGTCGCTTGGCTGCAGGTTGCCTACATGGTTGCCGAGTTCCGTCTCTCGATTTTCGCGGCGGCACTTGCCCTCAAGGGACGCGCCTCCCCGAAGGTACTCCGTGCCCGGTTGGAAACACTGAATTTTTGAAGGACGAAGTGAAGGAGCATCGCCCACCACTCACAGCCGTCCCAAGAAAAATACGAGCTTCGTGGTGGGCGATGACCTTGAGGCAGGAAGACGCGGGGGAGATCAAGTACGAGGTACGAAGTACGAAGTGAAGGAGTTAGGCGCAACGGAGTTGCGCGGGCATGGCGGGAGGAGGCAAAGCCGAAACGACGGTATCCATCACACATGATGCGACATGCCACAACACTCTCATCAGGCACGTTTTTCCTGCCACATCCGCACTGCCCACCCCGTCCGCCATTCCCCGGCTCTGCCACTTCGTACTTCGTACTTCGTACCTCGTACTTCTTGTCGGGCGTCTGTAACCCGCATGGGGATTGGCATGGCGGCGTTTCTCGAGAATTTTCTTGGGACAGGTGTGCCCACCACTAAGCCTCTAATTTATTCGGGACGGGTGTGGTCCGCGATGACGGAAAAAGCTCCGTTCGGGGATTTCTCGGTATCGGTACGTTGCTCTTCCTACCTCATATCGAGGATGGGGACGAGGAGGGGTTCTTGTGGACCGACGTAGCGGGAGAGGGGGCGGAAGAGGGTATTATCCTCCAGTTGTTCGAGGATTTGGGCGACCCAACCGGCGACACGAGCGATAGCGAAGACGGTGGTGAACATGCGGGTGGGGATACCGAGGCTGTAGTAGACCGTAGCGGAATAGAAGTCGACGTTGGCGTTTAAATTTTTACGATCGCGGAGGATTTTGGCGATCATATCGCTCATACGTATCCACTTGGGTTCACCGATGGTTTGGGTGAGGCGGATGGCGATGCGGCGCAGCTGCGGAGCACGGGGGTCTAGGGTCTTGTAAACGCGGTGACCGATGCCGAATATCTTCTCGTGGCGAGCAAGCTTTTCATTGACGTAGGCTTCCACATTCTCTTCACTACCAATTTCCTTGAGCATTTCGATGACCGCTTCGTTTGCGCCGCCGTGCAGCGGTCCCTTCAGCGTGCCGATAGCTGAAGTGATGCAGGAGTACATATCCGAGAGGGTGGAAGCCGTGACTCGGGAGGAGAACGTGGAAGCATTCATGCCGTGGTCCGCGTGTAGAATGTAGGCTACATCGAGGATATGAGCCTCACCGGGGTCGGGTTCTTTGCCCTTGAGGAGCCACAGGAAATGGGCCGCTTCATCCAAGTCCGTGCGGATGGGCGGCAGGTCCAGCCCCAAGCACGTGCGATAGTAATACGCCGCCATCACCGGTAACTTGGCAATGAGCGAAAGCCCAATTTCTTTCATCTGCGAGGGGTCTTTCGTTCGATCATCGTACATACCCAGCATGGATACTGCCGTGCGTAGGGCACTCATCGGGCGAGCCGTCTTCGTCGCAGTTTTAAAGAAGTCCAAAATAGGCTGCGGGAGCTCGCGGTCAGAGCGAAGACGGCGTCGTAATCCCTCGAGTTCCCGGCGGTTGGGCAGGTGCTTATTGAGCAAGAGGTAGATGACCTCCCCGTACGAGCAGAGGTCGACTAAGTCCTCGATGTCGTAGCCGCAGTAGAGCAAACGCCCTTCCTCGCCGCGCACGTCACTCAGGCGCGTCTCGTTGGCGACAATGCCCTTGAGACCCTTGCTGAAGATGGTTTGTTGCGGGGGATCGACGGCACTCATGTGTCTTGGGAGGGGAAAGAGACGAGGAGGTCGTTGACGTCTGCCAGCTCGCTGACCTGCAGCTGTGCTACATCCTCGCGCGCGTTCATCCAATCGAGCACTGTCTGACGTTGCTCCGGGCTTACTTTATGGGATATTTCGCTACAGATTAACAGCCCGAACGTTTGGTCAACGAACAGAAACAACGTACCGGTCAAATGATTCGGGAACAGACACGCCTCGCGCATGGCGGCAACCAACTTCTGCATCTGCGCATCAGTATCGGTACTATCCTTAAAGCCAAAAGCAATACAGAATCCGATCTCTGTAAATTCCCCCACTCCTAACTTTTTTCGAAGTCTCTTCTTCACAGCTCAGCCATCATACCTCATCCCGAATGAAATGTCAACCCCAAAGACAACATCACATCGTCCCATATAAATTAGAGGCTTCGTGGTAGGCGGTGACTTTGAGGCAGGAAAACACGAGGGTGATCAAGTACGAGGTACGAAGTACGAAGTACGAAGTGGCAAAGCTGTAGCAAGGGAACGGTGAGGGGCAATGGGACGGTACTTCGTTTGCCGGAGTTTTGGTGGGTGTGGTGGGTAGCACATCTGTCCCGAATAAATTAGAGGCTTCGTGGTGGGTGATGACTTTGAGGCAGGAAGACGCAGGGGGAACGGAAGTACGAAGTGAAGGGGTTAGGCGCAACGGAGTTGCGCAGGGGAGTTGGAAGGAGGTAAAGCCGGTACGACGTGTGAGAACTCAATCCATGCACCCGTGGGGATGATACGTCTGCGACGCACGGAGCCGTGACGAGACACCCGCATGGCACCACACCATACACGCCACTCCTCCCCGCACATCACCACCGCCTACCGCATCCGTCACTCCCTGGCTCTGCCACTTCGTACTTCGTACTTCGTACCTCGTACTTCCTATTGCTTCAGAAGTTGATTCGATAGCCGAGGGTGGCGTTGGCGGAGGTCCAGCCGTCGCGGAATTCGAGGGAACCATCGAGGAAGAGGCTGCCGGAATTGCGACCGAGGGGTACGGAAACACCGGCACCGGCTTCAACACCGAAAGCACCGACTTCTGCACTTTCGACTTCGGCAGAGCCATTGCTGCCCTTCAGACCGGTCGTGGCAGCACCGGAGCGATCACCGGCATCCACCTTGGCAAGCAGCCGCGACTCGAAGACAGCCGTGCGATTGAACGCATTGGTACCCATGGCAGCCTGTATGCGGGCACCCGCACCGAAGGTCACCACCGTCTGGTCTATGTCATCCACCCGCAGAGCCCCGTCACTGCCCGTTTCAGTGTACCCATCGATGCCGATGTGGCGAATCTCGACATTGACCACAGGCTGGACGGCAACCGTACCGCGCTTATTCATGATGTGGGTGTAGCCGACTTCGTAGAGGGCACCGAGTGAGTAGCCGTTCGTGCTGCCGCTCGTGCGGTAACTATTCCCCCCGTAACTGATCGTGCGGTCGAGTGAAATATCCGCCGCACCGGCACTGATCACGAGTGAGTGAACCCACGCCCCGGATGTAGCACGCAGGAATGTACTCACATAGACCGAATCCACACTGCCGTCCGCCGTGTCCGGCGCATCCTCCGTCTTCAAATCCCCGTACATCGCCGTCACCGCCAAACCGGCAGTGGCACGCGGCGTGAGGTCGACATCCACGCCGACCGTCCCCCCCCAGCTATTGAGCGTGAAGCCGGGGGCGAAGGAATCGGCATCCAGCTTGTGGTAATCCGTCTCACCGGTGATCCAAGCGTGCCAGAGCGGCAGCTTGCCGTATGCATCTTGGGTCACCTCCGCCGCCATCGTGGTGGTGCGGTTCCGGATAGACGTGAGTTGCCGGTGCATATCCTGAGAAACCGCCGAGCCGAGCGTCGATATCGATGACCCGGCAATAGCCGCCAGTGCCCGATCCACCCCACCCGTGTCCCCTCCCCTGTTAATCCTGTCGTATATGTCTAACACGATCAGGGCAAACCCGGAGGTGGGATTCTCAAGCATGCTGCGGAGCGAACCGTTCGGGTCTCGGAGTGCATCCCAGAGCATCGCAGAGCCCGCCTGCGCGTTCTTGTGCGCCCCGGGTATCTCAAACCTGTTCTCATCCGCCAAGCGGGTCGTTATCCAGATCGTGCCGTCATCCCCAATCTTCACATCGCCCACCTCATCGGCGAGAAATGCCGTACCGTCCAACGTCAGCCGCTTCCGGAACGTGTCCAAATCGTCCGCCGCCATCGAGAACCCGAGCGAGAATGTGTCGTCGTGTTTCCCGGTGCCGTAGACCGTGAAGGTCGACGTATCCGTCACCGTCAGGTTCCCTTTCACGGGTGCTCCGCCGAGATTCGCATCCAGTTGCATCGTCATATCCCCTGCCACACTCACATTGCCGAAGACCAAGGGCGAACTCGCCGTCTTGCCCGTGAGGTCGAGGGTGAGGCTGCCGCCCTGCTGCACGTCCACATTCCAACCATGCTCCTTATCCGTTGCCGTGCTGCTCGCGTTCTTCAGGGTGAAACTCGCCCCCTTCTGCACCGTGAGCTTGCCGCCCACCTCACTGCCCGGTGTCGCATCCAGCGTCCCGGAGAATGTTCCGCCGTCGCTGCCGCTGATGGTGAGATTCCCGCCCGCCGCGCCGCGCAACACCCCGTTCCCGTTCAGGGCAATCAGGCTGTTGTTCCCGCCGCCCACATCGAGTACCGTCTTCTCCCCATTGAGCTTCACCGCCACATCTTTGATGGACGCGTCTCCCGTCAGCGCGAGCGCGCCCCCGCCCGTCTCCGTGCCTTCCAACACGACCGTCCCGCTCCCATTCTCCTCGCCGCCGCCGACAAAGTCGGTGTGGCTCAGCGTGCTCTCCCCACTCAGCGAAAGTTCCGCGCCATGCTGCAGCACCACGCGGGGTCCGTCCGCATCACTTCCCTCATCGGAAATAGTCTCCAGCACCGTGTGCCCTCCATCGAGCACCAGCCCGCGCTCCTCCGCATTGTTATTGTTCACCTCCTTGTCCGGATCGGCAGCTTTCCCTTGGTACGCGAACTTGAGTGCCTTCATCTTGTTCTCCTCGCCGCCCAGCACCAAGCTCCCTCCCTCAATGCTCGTCGTCCCATCCGCCAGCGTATAATTTCCACCGACGGTCAGGGTTCCCAACCCGGCCTTCGTGATGTCCACCCCTTCGCCCCCGGTGATACTCCCTAAAAACGTCGTATCCTGTCCACGCACAGCTGTCTTCTCCGGCTCCTGCAGCTGCCCCGCCTCCGGTCGCTCGTCCGTCACCGTCTCGTAGAACGTATTGTCGAAGGTCACATTGATGCGATCGGCGGTCGCCGTATTCCGGATTTCGAGCTGAGCTCCCTCCGTCCCCACCAAGTTATTCACCGTCCCGTCCTCCGCCCACTTCAGCGTCAGCGTCTGCCCGTCCAGCACCACCGTGGCTTTCTTCCCCATCAGCTCGTATGGCGACGTCGATTCATGCGGATCGCCGACATCTTTCATCACCAAATAGAGGTTCCGGAGCTCCACCGTCAGCACCATGCCGTCCACCGTAAACTCGTTCTTTCCATCTTTGTCCCAAGCCAAGGCGAGCACATTCGCTATCTGGTCGCCCGAGTTCTTCAGCGCGTTGTACACATCCATCTTGTTCCCGCTCGCATTCCATTCGGCAGTGTCCCCGTCCAACGCGTGCACGTAGAATGTGGTCATATCATTCTTGACCCCATCCTTCAGCACGCTCGCGTCAAACGCCAATTCCAACCCCGTCCCGTCTCCCCGATTGATGCTAAGCCTCTCCTGCGTCTCTTCTCCGGCAGTCCCTTCCGCCGCCACCGTCTGTGGCGAATCAGCGGCGGGTTCCTCTCCGATAAGATACCCGAGCTTACTCGTGTCCATCCCTTCTTCCCATTTTGCCCAGTTCTCATCGGTGAAATGCAGCTCCAAGCCCTTATTTCCCCCCACCGTATACGTGCCGACCGCTCCGCTCAGCAAGCCGTGCTCATTCACCGTGATACCGTCCAACTCGCCCGCCTTCATCCCCGCCACATCCACGCGTCCACCCTGAGCGGTCCGCACCGTCAACTTCGTCTTGCTCGACAATCCACCGAAGACACCGGCATTCGGCAGCGTCACATTGGCGAGGACGACCGAGCCCTCCCCGGTTACCGCCCCGAAGCTCCACGGAGACGCATCCGCAGCACCTTCATTGCCGGTCTTATCGTCGCCGGGGTTGCCGAGCACAACATGTGTGCCCGCGTTGCCGAGCACGATATCGCCGCTTCCCGAGGTCTGCAACTTCGTACCGCTGCCCACGTCGTACTCTCTGCTCGTAGCGATCACCAAGTCTCCGCTGCCGTCATTCTGCAGCGTCACTTCATTGCCGTCGGCACCCAATTGCCCCGTCAGTGTGATCTCCTCCTTCGAGTTAGCCACCAGCCTACCATTTCCCATCACCCTCGCTTGCACCTTTCCGGCTATCCTACTCAGCGTCCACGAACTCGTCCCCGTATCCAGCGTCCCGGTAAACTCGGAAATATCGCCGCTGAGCGTTCCCTTGGCCTTATCATGAACCCCCAAGGTTCCCCTACCGGTCACCTTGCCGGTGATTTCCACACTCCCCGCCACGATCGATGCCACCTTGTCCCGCTCCACCACCACACTCCCGGCATTCACCTGGCTGCCCTTACCGGCCTGTATGTTACCGCCGGTGAGCGTGAGCTCCGTATTCTTGCCACCCAACCCTCCGTCACTGCCGAGTATCGTCGTACCGCCCGTCAGCGTAATCTTGCTCACGGTGTTGTTGCCGCTCAGGGTCACTGCCCCCTGCGCCACTTCCAGCGTACCGCCGCCCGTCACCGTCCCGGCGTAGGTCAGGGCATCCGTCGCCGCCTTCGCCTTCAGTACCAGCGACGCGCCGTCCGTCACCACTGCCTCACCACTCAGCACCGACTTGCCACCCGCTTCCAAGGTCAGGCTGCCCGCCTTCACCTCCTGCTTCCCGGCGTGCGTCGCGGCATCCGCCCACTCCAGCGTGAAGTTGCCCTCACCGCTCTTCACCGTCCCGCCGTCAAGCGCGAGCTTCAACCCGTTATTCTTCCCCGGGTCCGGGACATCTGTCCCCCAAGTCACACCCACGCCTTTCCCCACCTCAATATGCAGTGCCGTGCTCTTGCTCTTAGCACTCACCATCTCGCTCACATCCTGTGTCGCCCCCGCTACCGTATAGCTCAGGGTGCCTTCCTTGTTCAGGCGCAGCTCAGTCCCCGTCGGCAATGCCCCCGCATTCCCGAGCCCCAACTTGCCTTCCACAATCACCATCGGCAGGCTCGTACTTGCGAGGTTCAGATTCAACACCGCCCCCTCCTGCACCACGAGCAGCCCCTGCCCGCCCATATTGATGCCTCCCCCACCCACCTGCTGCTTCTGCGTCAGGGTATACTCCCCGCCTTCCACGTACACATTGCCCGGTTGCACTGTACCATCCACCTTCAGCTCCGCCTTGCCGTCCGCCCCTGCCCCATCCTTCGTGAGGTAGATGTTCTCGCCCGCCAATTCCTTCATGGACGTGCTCCACGTCTCATCCTGCACATCCCACCATTGTCCCTCCGCAGGATGATCCGACCATTCCCCGGCTCCTCCGTCCGCTCCCTCTCTCCAAGTCGCCCCCTTCTTGACATCCCACGTCAGGTACCCCTCACTATCCAGCGTCAAATTCGCGTAGTTCCACGGGTCATCATCCGCCAGCACACTGAAGAATTCCTCATACCCACTGTTCCACTTGCTACTGCCGTCCCTGTCGTTATCCAAAAAGTGCGCCTTCATCTGCCCGGGCACGTCACTCTCCACCTGCTCGAGCGTCTTCAAATACTCTGCGCTCAGGTTGAACGTCAGCTTGTCGTCCGACGTCATGCCGTCACCGACGTTAAACTCCCCTCCGAGCAGGATGCTCGGCGCAGTCCCCTCACCCGCGTACTCGAGCGTAATACTCGCACCCGCGCCCCACGTAAGTGGTCCCGTCAGGGTAAAGCTCCCGCCCTGCACCGTCCAATTCGCCCCGGCTCCGAGTGCCACGCTCTCCAGCCCACGCGCTCCCCCCTCCTGTACCACGGCTACAGACGCATCGTTCAGTGCTCCCACGCTCAGGTTCTTCCCGTCGCCCACGCTCAGTTCGCCGCCCGCCGCCGTCATCCGCTGAAGCACCTGCCCGGTCGACTCCACTGCCAACGTCCCGCCCGTTCCGAGCTTCACCTCCCCTGCGTACGAAGCACTCTCTTCCCCCTTCAATGTCACCTGCACCTGCACCTCGTTGCCGGTGCTCTCGTCGATCGGCGCGCCGATGTCCAGCGTACCCCCGTCTCCGGAAATCCCGCCGTTCACCGTCACTTCCCCTGCCGCAAGCTCCACCGCCCCCTCGCCGGTGATATTCAGGGACCCCACCTCCATCTCCCCTCCGTGCCATTTGAACTGCCCACCGCTCACGCCGAGCTGCTCGCCCACCGCAAAGCGGCTGCCTCCCACATCCAGCACCCCGCTCTGCACCATCGCCGTACCACCCACCGTCACCTCCCCATCGAGGTGCTGCACGTAGTCATCCTCCCCTACCTCGTTCCCGCCTACATCACCCACATCCCCGCCCGCACCGCCGGGGTCTGCCGCGTCTCCCTCCGTCCCCGCGTCTCCGCCGTTCCCTTCTTCCCACACCTTTCCGTTCATGGTAAAGTTCCCCGCCACATGCACACTGCCGGAGTACCCGCGCTGCCCTCCGGTCTCTCCCACTTCAAAAATATCCCACGTATCCTCGGCGGTGATGGCGAGATTCTGCACTTCCAGCACCCCTTCACTGTGCTGATTCGAGCGCAACCCTCCCACCGTCAGCGTGCCCTTCCCCTGTGTGAAGGTCCCGCTCCGAAGGTCCAGCACCATGTGCCCGAGGTCCGTATCCCCTTCCCCGGTTATACTCAGGGTGCTGTCGTCCCCCTCCAGTACCAACTGCCCTACATTGGTCGCATCTGCCGAGTTCGAATAGACGGCGGTAAGTCGACCCACCCGGTTCGTCCCGGTGAAGACCACCTGCTTGCCCGCCGTCAGCTCCAATCCTCCCAACACATTCAAATTCGCGACATTGCTCCACGCATCCTCCTCTCCCTCCCCGGCGGCTCCCCTCAGCCGCATCTTCACTCCCTCTCCCAAAGTCACCCCATCCCCGTCGTACGTCTGATCGCTCGCCCCACTCAAATCCACTTCCCAATTCCCGTTACCGCTCACGCTCATCTCTCTCCCCACTTTCGCCTTCAGTGCCCCGTCCCCCACGAGCTTCACCGTCGCCCCCTCTCCCAACTCAACCTTACTGCCGTTCGCCGTCGCCAACCCTCCCGTGAAGGTCGCCGTCTTGCCCGCCTGCACGCTCATCCCGCGCTCCACCGTCACCTCCGGGTTGAATGTGCTGTCAGTCTCCACGCTCATATCCACGACGTGTAGGCTTCCACCCCCCCCTGCCTTAACGAAGGTAAATGCACTGCTCCCGCCGATCGTTACCTCCCTTGCCTCCACCTCGCCGGATACTGTCACCGTCACCGCCTCCCCGGTGTCTCCCACCAACCTGACCGTCGCCCCGTTCTTCACGTAGCTCACGCCTCCGTCCCATTTCCCGTCCTCACTCCCGGTCACCCCATGCTGCCACCTGAGCCGGTGGGCACTGCCGTGCTTCGTGTCGGTCCATGTGTACTCGTCCGTTATCTCCGTCAGGGTGAGCTTCCCCGTCTCGTCCAGTTGGTAGTCGTACCCGATGATCCCCCCGAACTTCAGCTGCTCCGCCTTCCACATCTCGTAGAGTCCCCCTACCGCACCACCCGTGAAGAGCTGTATCCCTCCATCCCACCCGGCTTCGTTCCGGTGCGCATCAATGTAATCCTGTATCCCTCCCAGCGTCAGGGTCAGCTCATTGCTTCCCTCCACGCTGTCCACTTTCATCACGCCGCTGCTCGCATAGTCCGTCTCTGCCCCCACCGCGAGCTCCAGCGCAGACGCCCCCTCACCGCTCAGCTTCATCGCCGATACCCAACTCGCCTCCGTCCCCTGTATGCTCAAGGTACCCCCGTTCAGGGTCAGCTCCACCGACCTCAGCTCCTCCTCCGTCTCCTCTCCCTCCACAACCGCTGCCCCCACTTTCCCTTTCAGCACGAGTGTCTTCCCCGCCCATACCACCATGCTGCCGCTGCCCTTCACGTCCCGGAAGGTCACATCACTCTGCGCCGTGAAGGTCGCCCCCTCTTCGAGCTCTATGTCGTACCCGGCAAAACTCGTCGGTTGGTCCGTATGGGAGAGCACCAACTGCACCCCCCCCGCCAACGCCAACGTCCCGCTGCTTCCTTCCGCCGCATGAAAACTATTCCCCGCTCCGTCTCCGAACTGAAACTTCCCCTTCACTATCTCTAACCTGTGCCCGGCGGCATTCAATTCTGCCCCCCCGGCAAAATGTACTGCGGCACCTGCTTCGTTGGCAATTGATGCATCCCCCTCCAATACAACATCCCACTTAACTACTGTACCTCCCGACACATTAAATACCAAAGCTCCCCCACCCTGCTCCGCCGCCGCACGCGCCGCCGCTTCTTCTGCCACCCCTCTCCCCACCAACGTGATCGTGCCGGTCTGCGCGTACCCGGCAACCTCTTGATCGAATACACCGTAGTTTACCGACAGTGTTCCTCCTTCCGCTACCCGCATGTTGCGGACGAGACTCACGCTCTTACCCACATCCCCCAGCGTCAACGTCACCCCTTCCGCCACCTCAAACGTGCCGATCCCCGCATGCCCGGCATCCCGCTCCGCTTCCGTATCCCCCCCCGCAAAGAGCGCGGCAAAGAGGTTGCGGTCCTTATCGCCTTCATGTACTGTTTTTACTTCGGCATCAACACCCAGCACCACCTTCCCATCACCGCTGATGTTCGTTTCGCTCGTCTCGCTCTCTTCGCTCTTGCTCCAAACACCCGTTCCCGCCGCTGCACTACTCTCGAGGTATATCGCCCCCGTTGCCCCGACTTCCGCCGCCTCAAGGCTCAAAGCACCGGTATCCTCCACCCCCAAATGCAGCTCCCCGTCCACAGTAGCCCCCTTGACATGCAGTCCCAACCCTCCTCCGATTGCCGCACTCGCCCCCTTCTCCACCCGCAGACTCGCTGCTTTCACGTCAGCACCCTCCTCCCCCGTAAAGCTCCATTTCCCACTCTTCACCGTCACTTCCTCCGGGCACACCGTGCCGACCACCGTTACGGCCTCCGGAGGTGTCGCCACCGAAGCATCAAAGTTCACGCTGTCTCCGTCTGTAAAGAACGCCCCTCCCTCTTCCCAATTCATCTCTCCTCCCGCGCTATTACCCGCGCTCTTCCATGTGTTATTGGCATCACCCGACCATGTGAGCTCTTCCAAATTCGCGGCGTAGTTCACCACTCCGTTCTCATCCACCTCAAGCGTACGGCGTCCCCCACCGACGTATGCCGACCCCAACAGTGCCTTGAGTACGCCCAAGGCGTCCTGCGTATTCCAACCTCTACCCGCAGTATCAAAGAGGTGGTACGTCCAATCTTCCTTATAGTCCAAATCTCTCGTCCCCCTAGCCAACTTAAGTTCCAAGCCCTCGGCTCCCCCGAGGTTCTGCAGATTTTTCATTGCACTATCGCTCAATCTCAGCCTCCCCCCCACTTCCTTGCTCGTCGCCTTCACCCGAAGAGTCAATCTCCCACTGATGAGCGGCTCGTCCCCTACGTCCCCTATATCCATCACTCCACCCTCTTCGATCGTCCACGATTTCTTATTCTGCACCGTGACACCCCCCGTTATCGCCAGCGTACCTTCCACTCTCACTCCGTTGCCGACCACTGCCCCCGCACCCAGTTTCAGCGCACCGCCTTTTCCAACGTGCACCTGCAGCACCGTCTTATCCACCGTCTCATTTCCACTCTCCCCCTCAATGGTACCGGTGAATTCCTGCGCACTATCCCCCACAATGGTGAGCTCTTTACTCGGTTCATCCTCACTCGGTGGTACAAAAGTAACACTCCCGGAACCGGAAAGCGACTTCACCTCGGCATTCTGATTCACGTGCAGCTCGCCGATCTCTCCCACGTTCACATCTATTCCCGCCAACTTCTTGGCATTGAAAGTCGCATCTCCGGCAGAGGTGCCCAAGCTCACCTTCCCTTCTGCAATATCCAGTGTGCCACCACCCTCTGCCGCCACGGTATCCCCACCCAATCGAAGATCACCCTTCCCCACCTTCGTGAGTGTGTACCCCGCAAAATCTATACCCCCGCTCATGTTGACATAAATACTCGACTCATTCGAGTTTCCGACCCCAACCGTAGCGTCATCGTCCAGCACAATCTTAAATGTGCAAGATGTAGAATTTGCATTTCCACTTCCCCAAGTGTTGTGATTATAAAGTCCAAGGGCAGCGTATGAGCTCGTTGTACTATTGTTATCCGATTCTCCTTCCTTGAGCGACCTACCCGTGCCCGCAATGTGCACGGTCAGACCTGGGAAACCCATGGCGGGAGCACCGAAAGACAGCGCACCTCCCTCCTTCACCACAATCTCGCCCTTAATAGCCCCTAGGACCGACTTCCCCGCCGCCTCGGAATTAATTACCAGCCCTGTGCCATCAGAAATCGTTAGCTGAGAAACGCTTGCCTCATCGCTCCCCCCTATGATATTGCCCAAAACCCCTTGATCAAAAGCTGTGCCCGTATTCATCACCACCTCCCCATTTCCATTGCCGTTCAGCTTCCCGATGTGACCCAAGTCACTGGTTTTCTGCAACTCCACTACCGAACCCGCTGCCAGCGTAATTCTTCCCTCTCCGAAGTTCCATGAGCAAGTGGTTTGTGACCCTTTCTGTCCCAACACGAGCTTAGCATCCTCACCTAGCGTCACCCCACCGGCGACTGTTGCGGTTCCCGCTAGCGTCAGCGTGCTACCGGCTTCCACACTCACGGACTCGGCTTCGAAACTCAGACCTTCCTCGAAGGTGACAATAGCCCCCCCCCCCACCGTCATCGTGCCCGAAGCCACGACTGCGTCAGGGTCACCTCCCTCTGTGACTGAGAATGTCCAAGTGCCGCTCTTCACGCTGATGCTTCCCGGCTCCACTGTACCGCTCACACCAACCGAGTGTTCACCCGGAGTACCGAAAGTGACCGTGTCACCCCCGATAAACGTCTTATCAGCATCACCCGTATCCCACGTCCCTTGACCATCACTCCACGTACTCACGCTTTCATTCCACGCTAGGTCGCGAGGTTGTATCGAGCTGTCAAAATGGAGCTGCCCATTAGCATTCACACTCAACGCACGCCGGAAATACCCTCGTACCACCCCGCTCTGCACCCACGCAGTGAGACTCTCTGCCGTCGCTGCCGCACCACCAATCGCACTCATGTCGAAAAGGGTATAGTCCCAATTCGTGTCTGTGGGCTTCCCGCTGAGTGCAAGCTGGAGTCCTGCGAAGCTCCCAAGACTCCCCACCGCCTCGCTGCTCAGGTGCAACTTACCGCTGCCGGTCATGTCGATGCTAATGCTCATCTTTCCCACCATATCACTCTTCTTGGTCACAGCCCCGGCTATTGCCAACGTACCACCGAGATTGACCTGCGTCACCCCCACCTCACCGGCTAGGTTCAAGGTACTCCCCGCGCCGATGTCCACCGTCCCCGCAGTCAGCCCACCCACCGTGAGCGTACCCGTGTTGCCCTGTCCCTCCCCGCCGATGTGCAGGGCACTCGCTCCCTCACAGGTCAGGGTGCCGGAGACCGTGGCTGCCGCCCCGTACATGACGCTTAATGCGGCATCTGCTTGGACAGTACTGCTCCCACTAGGCGTTCTTGCGACCGCAGAGAGACCACCGTAAACCGTGAGCGAAGAACCCGTACCATAGACCTTGACCTCATACGTTCTGTGCGTTGTAGTACTCACGTCTGACCCTTCATTGCCGAGGGTCAAGGTACCGACCGTGCTGGCTCCGGCATCATCATGACTCCCCACCGTGACCGTGCCGGCATTGGTATTGTTTGCAGTGCTACCCGCAGCATTTTTATTTCCGCTTAAAACACCCGTGATGGTCATGGTGCCGCCTCCATTGACTGTGAGACTTCCCCAGTTGTTAAGCATGGCGTTACCGTTCACAGTCATGCTACTGTTCTCCCCCGTGACCGAAACAGAGTGGGGTGTGATAAATTTCTGCGTGATTAAGGTACCTCCATCGGTAACCTCCGTCATCACAGTCGCCCCGGGAACATTGTTCCACGCGGTATTTACCCACGTGTCATTTTGTGTGACAGTCAGCGTGCCACCGCTGACTGTCAGATGATGCACCATGAGAGCCGTTGGTGCGTTATTTACGTTCATAATGGAGCCGGAAATGGTCGCATTAGCACCACTTCCTACGACCAACGTCCCGTACAGAGTGCCATACGAAGCGTTCATCGCTGAGGGACCAAGCCCCCCTTGAGCCGTGAAGTTCACATTTTCCAGCTGCAGCACATAGCCGTTGTTGAGTGTCACCGCCCCGGTTACAGTCACCGCGTTCGCTGCCGCATTCTCCGCGCTCCCCGCAGTGAGGGTGAAGGTGGCACCGCCACCACCCTCCCCCTCCGTAGTCGCCTCCCCGATCGTGAGACTCCCGGCAGTGACAGCTGCCCCCACAGTGACGGTACCGCCCGCTCCCAAGAACGTCACACTATCGTTGTCGGCAAAAGCACTACCCCCCGCCCATCCGGTCGCAACCTCATCCCAAGTGAGGGTCGCATCGGCACTATCCGTTGTCCAAGAAACCGCACCGTTGGCTATAGGCAGCACCTCATCCTCGTCATCCTCCTCGGTCGCCTGTTCGGGTGCGGGAGAAGACACATCGGCACGAGCCGTTTGAGAAGAGAGGAGCCACGCAGCGGCAATGCCGGAAGCCGTGCCGAGGGTAGTAGGCAGGGTTGCGGGCAGGGCGACTGCAGCAAGACAAGCGAGGACTGCCTTACGGAGAGCGGAAGGAAGATGGAGCTTCATTTTGTGATATGATATGAGTTCATAGTGAATGCGAAAGAGTGACCGACCACCTAGTCGGCACCCCGCGCACTTCTGCACACCGAGTAGTATATCCCATTCCGAGCCCCCCCCGCAAGCAAAAAATGACCTCCGTGCAAAAAAAATCTTCGAACGCCCCGACCGGTTACAATCGTAGTGTCCCAACACTCCCATCACACACGTTTTCCCCACACTTCACCGCCGCCCACCGCGCCCCTCCTTCCTTGGCTCCGCTACTTCGTAATTCCCATTTGTTCCGTATTTCTTCCTCCCGCACGGCTCCACCACGCACAACCCCACCAACCCCGCTTCCCGCCTCTCCCTCCTCCCCTACCACACCCGCCTCTCCCCGGCTCCGCCACTTCGTACTTCGTACCTCGTACTTCCATTTGCCTCGTACTTTAAAAATTCATCCTGTAGCCCACTGTGGCGTTGGCACTCGTCCACCCACTGCGGAATTCTACGCTCCCGTCCACGAAGATGTTCCCCGTGTCGCTGCCTATCGGTACGCTGATACCGGCTCCGAGCTCGACCCCTACCGCTCCCACTTCCGCACTCTCTACCTCCGCTCTCGCCGTGTCTCCCACCATCGCATTGCGCACCGTACCGCTGCGGTCTCCCACGTCTGCCTTCACGAGTGCGCGGGTCTCCAACACGGCGGCGTGATTGAACACGTTCGCTCCCACGGCAAATTGCGCCCGCGCTCCGGCTCCGAACGTCACTACGTCCTGCGTGATGTCGTCCGTACTCACTCCCGCGTCGCACCCACTCTCCGTGTAGCCGTCGATACTCGCGTGCCTCCACTCCACATTGAACACCGGTTGCAGTGCCACGGTACCCGCCGCGTTCATGAGCCGCGTGT
>CAYRJI010000005.1:0-39770 GCA_964424645.1 uncultured Akkermansia sp.
AGCTCATCCAGCATCCTATCCCTTTCATCGGCATCGGCTGCCTTATACTTATCTACAAAGTCCTTGACAGCCTGAAATGCTTCCGGCGGAATTGTGCAGTACGAAGATGGTGGCGTGTAGTACATACCTACCCCTTCTACCACAAAATAGCCCCTCTGTCAACCATTCTGTCCTGATAAAATTCTCGGGAAATGCCGCCATGCTAATTCCCATGCGGGGTATAAGATGCTCCTGAGTCCCGTTCAGTATCGCCCAAGCGGTAGCGCGGCTACATCCGTGGTACCCTAGGACAATACCGTAGTTCATAGTGCAGAAGAGACGAATGGGACATCCATACGCAGAAGGAGGGTCTATGCTTCATGAGGGATGGTGTCAATGCGCTTAGCTTCCCGTTCGCGTGCTTTTTTACGCGCTTCATTCTCCTGAATTTCCCTACAGAGTTCATCGAGCAGCCTAGCCTTCCCCTTAGCGTCGGCAGCCTTATATTTATCCCCGAACTCTTTGATAGCCTGAAATGCTTTCGGAGGAATGGTGCAATACGAAGATGGATATGCGTAAAACACACCCTCTCCTATCACAAAAACCTCCGGATGTCAACCGTATTCCACACCTGTCCCAATAAAATTCTCGAAAAACGCCGCCATGCCAATCCCCATGCAGGTCGCACTCGCTCTGCGCACCAAGGGGGCTTCAACCTCACGGGTGCATGGATGTAGTTCCCACACGTCGCTTTGGCTTCGCATCCTCTCGTCATGCCCGCGCAACTCCGTTGCGTCTAACTTCAAAATACTTCGTACTTAATCACCTCTCCGTTTCCCCGCGCCAAACCCATCGCACTACCCTAGGCGTTTAATTTATTTTGGACAGTTGTTTTTTCACCATTTGACCCGATGGGGTCGTTGATTGTGCCTGTGTTCCTCGCGGTCTGCTTTGTTGCGTAGGATGGAGCCTTTGTCGCGGCGGGAAACTCGCTCGAGTGTCATGCGTCGTTTTTCGGCACGTTGTTGCAAGGCGGCGATTTCGTCATCGAGGTGTAGAAAATGCTCGTAGTGCTCACGGGTGAGGTCTCCTCTCTGCAAGGCGGCGCGGACGGCACATCCTGAGTCTGCTCGGTGTGAGCAATCCGAGTATCGGCATTGTTTTACGAGCTCCTCGACATCCGCAAATTGCGCTCGCAGTGTGGCAGCATCCGTCCACATCTGCACCTCCCGCATGCCGGGGTTATCGATCAGCACAGCTCCGTTGGGAAGGACAAGGAGCTCGCGAGTCACCGTCGTATGTCGCCCCTTCCCCGTCACCTCATTCACCATACCGGTCGGGCGTGAGTTCCCTGCGGTAAGGGAATTGACGAGCGTACTCTTACCGACTCCCGAGGAGCCGACCAACAGGAAAGTCGCACCGAGCGGCGGGTGGCGCAGGATATCCGGGTAGCCCTCCGCCCGCACCGCACAGATGGCACGCACCTCTGTGTCGGGTGCCAAGGCAGCGAGCTCGGCGCAAACACGTCGCATCGTTTCGGGCGGTGTTACATCAGCCTTGTTGACGAGCACGTAGGGACGGGCTCCGCATTTGCGGATGAGCGTGAGATAGCGTTCCGTGCGTTTGGGGTTAAAATCCGCGTCCGCGTCGGTCAACACGAGCACGGCATCCACATTGGCGGCGATGACCTGCTCCGCGCATGACTTCCCGGGTACCTTCCGCGAAAAACGATTTTGGCGAGGCAGGAGAGCGCGCACCACGGGGAGCTCTCCCGCACCCCCGGCATCCACCGCCACCCAATCCCCCACGGTGGGCAAATCCGCGTCCGTTGCCGCTTGGTGCCATAGCTTCCCCGCTAGGACAGCTTCTCTCTCCGTGGCATCCGTTGTCATGACGCTGTAGTTGATGCGCGTTTCGCGGCAAATACGCGCCGGAAACCACTTGGGCTGCCTCAGTTCTTCCCATGCGGACTGTAGGCGGGAATTCCACCCGAGGCGGTGCAGAAAATCGCTCATGGCATCAACGCCAGTGCTTGTTCCACGATACGCATGGCCAGCCATTCCTTGGTGTCACGGGGGAGTCGCACCTCCCGGTCGGGCAACACGAGCACCACCTCATTCTCCGCCGAACCGAACCCCACCCCCGGCTGCGACACGTCATTGGCGACTATCATGTTACAGCCCTTGCGGTGCAGCTTTTCCCGGGCATGGACAATCAAGTCCTGTGTTTCCGCCGCGAAACCGACCAGTACTCCGTTGAAACCGAAGTCGGTACGCATCGCCCCGAGGATGTCCGGCGTCCTCTCGAGCTCCAACGTGCGTTTCCCTTCGCCCTTCTTGATTTTCTGCGCGGCAACTTCCACCGGACGATAATCCGCCACGGCCGCGCAGAGCAACGCCACATCCACCCCGCCTATCATATCCCGCACGGCTTCATACATCTGCCGCGCACTCTCCACATGGATGAAGTCCACACCCGGGGGGACATCCAGTGCCGTGGGACCGGAAATGAGCAGCACCTCATGCCCCTCATGACGGGCTGCTCCCGCCAGCGCGTAGCCCATCTTTCCGCTACTGCGGTTGGTGATGTACCTGACCGGGTCGATCGCCTCACGCGTGGGACCTGCCGTCACCAAAAATTTCATGCGCTTGTGCCGTTGTATCCTCAGGTACCCGGCTGCTGCTCTTCGAGCTTGCGGCGCAGCTTCTCCGGGAGCTTCACTTGGATATGTATATCGCGCAATTGGTTGGGTTCCGCCGGGGCGGGTGACTCACTCATGAGGTCCGCGCCACGGTTGTTCTTCGGGAACGCGATCACCTCGCGGATGGACGAGCAGCCGCCGAGCAACATGACCACGCGATCCAGCCCGAGGGCAAGTCCCCCGTGCGGCGGTGCCCCGTAGGAAAACGCGGTGAGCAGGTGCCCGAATTGTTCTTGGATGGTCGCTTCGTCCAAGCCGAGAGCACGGAAGGTGGCATCCTGCAAGTCCCGCTCGTGGATACGGATGGAGCCCCCGCCTAATTCATTGCCGTTCAGGATAATATCGTATGCCTCCGCACAGAGTTCAGTCGAAATTTCGCCGCGTAAAACCTTGTCGACATCCTCGGGTACCGGACGGGTAAAGGGGTGGTGAATGGCGCAGAACCGCTGCGTTTCCGCGTCCCAAGCGAAGAGCGGGAAGCGCACCACCCAGAGGAGGTCCACATCGTGGTTGTCCTTGAGCAAGTCCATGTACTGTGCGCATTCGAGCCGCACGCGCCCGAGTATCGTGCAGCTTTCCTCCCACGGTCCGGCGGCAAAAAAGATGCAGTCGCCGTCTTCGATGGCGAGTCGCTCCTTGAGGGCGGCAATTTCGGCATCCGTGAGCCGTTTGGTGATGGGACTCTTCCAGCCTTCACGATCATTGACGTCGCGCACCTTGATGTACGCGAGCCCCTTGGCTCCGGCTTCGATGGCCGTTTGTGTGAGGGAATCCACCTGCCCTACCGAGGGTGAAAAGTTCTTCGCGTTGATCGCCTTCACCACGCCACCGGCGGCTATAGCCCCGGCAAAAACGCGGAAGTCACTCCTAGCAAAAATGTCCGAGCAATCCGTCAACCTCATCTCGAAGCGTCGCTCCGGCTTGTCGGAACCATACCGGTCCATCGCGTCATGCCACGTCATGCGCGGGAAAGGTATGCTGATTTCCTGCCCGATAGCCTCCCGAAATACCCTTTGCAGCATCTCTTCCACCCAGCCGTAGATGTCTTCCGGCGTAATGAACGATGCCTCAATGTCTATCTGCGTAAACTCCGGTTGGCGGTCGGCTCGCAGATCCTCATCCCGGAAACACCGCGCCACCTGAAAGTATTTCTCGAGCCCCGCCACCATGAGCAGCTGCTTGTACTGCTGCGGGGCCTGCGGCAATGCGTAAAATGTGCCGGGCGAAAGTCTACTGGGCACCAAAAAGTCCCGTGCCCCCTCCGGCGTACTCTTGGACAAAATCGGCGTTTCGATCTCCAAGAATCCCTGCTCGTCCAAATAATCGCGCATGGTCTTGGTGATACGGTGGCGCAATACCATGTTGCGCTGCATCTCCGGTCGCCGTAGGTCGAGAAAGCGGTACTTGAGACGTATGTCTTCATTGGTCACTCGCCGGTCTAACTGAAAGGGTAACACCGCCGCTCGGTTGAGGACCGTGAGTGCGTCCGCCTCCACCTCGATTTCTCCGGTGGCAAGGTCGGGATTGGTGGCATCTACCTCATCGGTCTTGAGACGCGCCACCACCTTGCCGCTCACCTGAATCACCGACTCCACACGCAATCCCTCCGCTACCTTCGCCAACTCCGCGTTGAACTCCGGGTGGAATACCACCTGCGTCTTCCCCTCACGATCCCGCAAATCTATGAAAATGACACCACCGTGGTCTCGCACGGTGTCGACCCAGCCCACCAAGGTGACACGCCGGTCTATATGCTCCGGGCGAAGTTCATTGCAATTGTGGCTCCTGTACGTACTCATTGTGTGATAGAAAGTCTGCACAGTTTACTCTCTCCCCCCTTTTTGTCAAGCTCAATCCGGCCACATCTGTCAAATAGAGAGCTTGGTGATATGCAGTGACATCGTCGCGAGGAAACGCGGGGGTGATCAAGTACGAGGTACGAAGTACGAAGTACGAAGTGAAGGAGTTAGGCGCAACATGGTTGCACGGAGGAGGTGGGAGAAAGCGAAGAGGAAAAGACGCGTGGAGGCGGTAAATCAATGCAGTCCCTCTCCCCAGCATGCAGAGCGTGCGAAACACGCCTAGTAATTAGCATTGCGACGATCGTCAAAGAATTTCCCAGAGCAGATGTAACTTGAGGGTGCCCGCACGTCTTGACAAGAATATATTTTCATATATCATTCATCTCTACTCCGGACACACGCAATCTGAACATTCACGCACCGTTCGGCGCATGTACCCTTCATGCAAAATAATCGTTGGTTACCACAGAGATGATTGCATCATCTCCGGACGAGAGTTTTTCCCTCTCCACTTGGGACGCGCTTTAGGTAGAACCCCCTGCAACGATGGGTTGGTTGGCACAAAGGAATACCATTGGATACTCCGAAATTTGCCCGGTGACGATACAGGGGAGGAATCAATCTCCGCGAAGAATCGGGATTATAATGAATTGACGGGTACCCATTGGGCGTGGAAAAACCAAGCCGTGCTGGGAAATCCTTCTTATATCGGAATATATCACTACAACCGTTTTCTCTCCCTCCGCAACTCTCAATGCACGAAACACTTTTTGCCCGTGCGAAACTGGAGACTCTTCCTCCGTTCCTATCCGTCCGAGAAGAACGCGTTGCACGGTTTGGGTGAATATGATGTCTATGTACCACATGAACATTGTTTTCATGTGCCGCTCTCCGTGTACTGGTCATCGGTTATCGGTCGCAAGCACCTTAACCTCCTCGTCTCTGTGGTAAATGAGCTCTATCCGAGTTACAGCGAAGCACTGGATACTTTACTCAACGGCAACCGTCAGATATGCTACAATATGGTACTGTGTCGCAACAGTATATTCTCCGAGTACTGCCAATTCCTGTTTTCGGTGCTTGGAACACATGAAGCACGGTCGACTCCCGCGCCAAAGCTGCACTCGTTGTTGGGGGAAATTCTTACCGCTCTCTTCATCCGAGCGAAAGAGGACAGTCTACACATCAAGCACGTACCCATCATCCTAGTTAGGCGAACCTCCCGTCTACCCGCTCTCCGAAATATCGCCCGCATCATCCGAACCATTTTTCCTGTGAAGTGGGAGCATCCCCCAACGGCTATTCCTGCGAAAGAACGCAGGGCACCCACCGCATCGCCCTCAATCGGAGAAGGCTTGCGGGAGGCAATGCGCAGCATTGTAACGAATGCCCCCGGTGAAACGACTCGCTCTTCCCACGATCACTCCTCCACGGCACGTGCTCGTCTCGCAAAGATGTTTCATTTGTACGCCCCGACTTCCGAAGGGTGTGTCTCCCCTTTCATCAGCAATGTCGGTCTGGGCAACCTGCTCTTTGCGATTGCCGCCGTCTATGCTCACGCCTTACGCCATGACCTTAAAGTGCGTATTCCATGGTGCGCCTCTGTCGTTCACCTCCAACTACGCGCCTTTTTGGGGTGCCACGCTCTTCCTGCAACCAAATGGGGCATCAGGGAATCTCCCTCCTACAGAGAAACCTCCTTTTCCTACCACGAAATTTCGGCTGACGTCACACGCGGGGCTCTGGCCGGTCTCTTTCAATCTGCCAAGTATTTTGTAGACTATGAGGAGGAAATCCGTCATCTCTTTTCCCCATTCATTGCGCCAAAAGAGGCAGGTACTCTCGGCATCCAAATGCGTTTCGGTGATTATTTAACGCGCGGGCACCTTGGATTATTCAACGTTCCCGGTGTCTCTTTCATTCAACACGCTCTCTCGCACGTCTCCCCACACCTACGCCACATCGTCCTCTTCACAGACGATGAGCAACTGGCTCTCTTTATCCTGCATCAGGTCTTGCCTCCCTCTGTCAAAATGCAAATCCAAGTGGATCACTCCTCCGCCTGCGAAGCCATCCGCCGCATGACTGCCATGGAGGAACTTATCATCTCCGCCTCCTCCTTCGCATGGTGGGGAGCTTTCCTCGGTCAACAGCGCAACGTATTTCTCCCGAGTGATTGGTTCAAAAGCCCCACGCCTCGTGTCGATAGCTATGAGGACATCTACTTACCCCACTGGCACCGCATCACCTCTGCGTCACCGCCCGTTCCCCACGCCCCGCACCGCAGGTACGAAGAGGAGTAAGGGATTGAACAACAACCTCCTGCAGAAATCCGCTTCCCGTCCCTACATTTTGTCAGCAAAGTTGCCCACCCCCTCCTACCTCGGGTCACAGTCTAGCGAACGTCCCAATAATCCGCAATCCACGGAGCGGGAAGTGTTTTGTGGTGTAGGATGCCATCATCGAAACCGACGAGTGCTTGGTCCGGGTTGGGCAACCCGTGAAACACAATAACCTTGGTGTCGGGCATAACCGGGGTTTTCACGAGATTAAGAGGGAATGCAGGGCGGCAATGCCGCTTAAAGCTACGCACCCACTCCTCAGGCCACCAATACACCTCACCCATGGCGTGTGTCATGAACGCTTGTTCAGTAGTAAAAAGAGCCGGATCATTGGCTTGCTCGAACTCTCGCACAAACCTCTCATAGATATACCCGGATTCCCCGGCTTCAAAGCGAAAAAGGGATGAGTTACCGATATGAGGTCTCGGCCTGAATATGGTCTTGTACCATGCCAACCAATTATGGATAATACAATTTTTCCCGGGCTTGTAGTCAAAAAAACAATCTATGTTCTGCATGATTACAACGTCCACATCAAAAAATAGGGTCGGTCCCTTCAATCCGGCAAAACCTTCTTCAAAAAGACACAACTTCATAAAAAGGTTTGGCCATTCCTCTTCCGGGTACCCGGGATTCCGCGCAATGCCCACCGCCTCTATTCCCTCATCTAGGTCTGCCGGGTCATCCGTCACACACACAAAACGAAAGGGTCGCGTGAGATGTCTCTTCACAGAATGGTAAAGCCGATTCGTGTAGTCAGCAGAGTATTTCTTCCCCCATTTCAGGCAAACAACGTTATTTCGTGGAGAGACAGGCATATCAGACAATCCGGTACAGATGCTACAGGTGCCATTCTACGCAGACTGTCCCGCTTGTCAAGTGAAAATCGCTCACCTCCCGCGTCTACTTTACTGATACAACAGACGCGTCGTCTGCCACCCTGATCTGATAACTGAAATTCAGATCCTGTTTTTTTCCCTTGACGCGCGTATCTGTGTAAAGTAGAATGCGGCGAGAGCCGTCTCGGAACATGGATGTAAGTGAGAATCAGCCGAGTGTGAAATACTATGTCATCAACCTCCGTAGCGCGGAGGAGCGCCGTCAATCCATGCTCGAGCAGGCGGAGCACTTCGGTCTGCATCTACACATCGTTGAAGCCATATCCGGTGCTGATATGCCACCGGAGGAAGCGCGGCGTTACGACTCCCAAAAAGCCGGAAGATACTCCGACGAACGCCTTATTCCCAATGAGATAGCCTGTATCTTGAGTCACAGAAAAGCACTTAATCTCTTTTTGGATGACGGGGCAGACTTCGGGGTTATTTTGGAGGACGATGTCTTCTTGCAGCCGTATTTTACCGCCGCGATTGATGAATTAGTCAACCGTGTCTGGGGATGGGATGTCGCTAAACTGGAGATGCGTACCCCCTGCAAATTCTTTCCTCTATGCTCTACTTGGCTCTCGGATAGCGTATTACAACCTGTTTTTGCAAAAAATTTGAGTTGCGGCGCTGCGGGTTTTTTATATACACGAAAGGCAGCGGGAATCTTACTCCACGGTACAGAGTCATTTTCCTTACCCGCAGACGCGCAATTTGCCGAGATTTTTCTGCAGCGGCAACTTCACGTTATCACCCCCCTACCACCACCCATTGTGATGTGCGAGAGTATCCCCAGTACCATCCAGCCCGAGAACGCGCACGATGCCCCGTCCTCTCCCGGTAGAACCTTTTCTTCGACATTGCAACATCTTCGCCACTCATACCGCCGTCGCGTGATCTCCCTGCGCAAAATCTTTCTCTACCTTAAGTTATTGCGCAGCGTTCGTCATACTTAAATACCTTGACCGGACAAAACTGCACCTTTGCCTGTTTAGCAGCACGTTCGGAGGCGAAGAAATCCGGACGGATGATCGGCGGGACCTTCGACTCCCCGTGTTCGCGGTTTTTCGAAACGTATGTGGTTGGAATATGCTTAGCGGTAGAGGAAAGGGGAATTGGTGCTTGTCATTACCCCGAGCTCGTTGTATAATCCCGCACAATCGGTGTGTTTTTATGTAAGATTTGATACCTAATGTATGATGGAAAGTAATAATAAAATGGTACACTCGGGGTATTCGGTGGATACTCGCGGAGATCCCCCCAAGGACGGGAAGGGTGACGCATGTTATACGGTATTGTTTTCCTCTGACCGGCGCGGCATTCTTCCGTTATCAGTTGCTGTGTGGTCGGTTCTGGAGCATGCGGCACAGGGAACAGTTTATGATGTCCGTGTACTGAGCGATGGCATTACGGAGGAGGAGCAGGAAAGCATTCAAGCTATGGTGAAGCGATGTGGGGGAGCTCACAGCATACGTTTCTATGACATAGTACTTCCCCCGGGGTTGAAGACGAAGGAGCGACGCTGGCCGAGAGCAGCATGGGGGCGCATTTTTGCGCCTCAGATGTTCCCGGACGTTCACCGTGCTCTCTATCTGGATATCGATGTCATGTGCTGCGTGGACCTTACACCCCTCTTTCGAATGGACTTGAAGGGGGCGGCAATCGCTGCGCTCCGAGAGCACAAGTCCTACCCGGGGTCTTACTTCAACGATCGTTTGCATATTCCGCAGGAGTGTGCCGGTTACTTCAATTCGGGCGTGCTGCTCATGGACTTCGACATGTTCCGTGCGGAAAAGATGACCGAGAAAATTCTCGACTTCGCCGATCGCTTTCGACTGAGCACTGACTTCCCGGACCAAGATGCCATTAACGGTGCTCTCTGTCGACACATCATTCCCCTGCACCCGCGCTGGAACTGGAACGACGGGAGAGAACGACGCATGGCGTTCATCCAAAAAAATCTCCCCTACTGGAAAGGCTATCCGCTGATTGACAGCATACAGGCTGCCCTCTACCCGGGGATTATGCATTTTTTGGGCGAGCATAAGCCATGGCGTTACAACCATCGCACCGATGGGCATCTCTACGAAGCCTGTATGCGACGCGCCGGTGTACTCCGCCCCGGCGAACGTCTACCGGGCTTCTCTTGGGGTCTCTTCTTCGGTAAAATCCTTCGGTTTCCCCTTTGCATCCACGCGCGCCACCACATCCGAAGATTGGCGAAAAAATTTGGCGTCAGCAAACCTGTAGATTACTAGGAGGCACCGCCCCACCTTACCCGCAAAAAACCCGGAGAACGAAGCACCGCCCCGCTTCTCCACACCGTCCTCCCCGCCACAGCTTCGCTACTTCGTACTTCGTACCTCGTACTTAGCGACTGCCCTGCCCCCACGGTCGTTCTTCTTCCCCTCTTCCCGCCCGGCACCTCATTCCCCCCAAATTTTTCTTGGGTTCAGGAGGTTTTGGGGATCGAGGGTAGACTTAAGGGCGCGGTGAAGCTGCAGCGCAGTATCACCCACAGCTTGGGGGAACCAGTGGGCTTTTGCTAGACCGATTCCGTGCTCGCCGGTGATGCTACCGCCGTGTGCGAGGACCCACGCAAAGAGCTCATCTAGGAGCACGCGGGCGCCAGCCTGCTTGGGGGAGTCCGGCGCGCCGGGCGGGAGCATGATGTTCGTGTGAATGTTACCGTCACCGGCATGACCGAAACACGCGACCGGGATGGAGCTCTTCCGCTGCAAGCTCTCGCAGAACTCCACAAAGTCCACCAAATGGGAGCGCGGGATCACCACGTCCTCATTCCACTTGGTCAGACCGGTAGCCTTGAGACTCTCGGAAAAGCCGCGTCGCAGCTGCCAAAGAGACTCCACGTCTGACTCCGAAAGGGCTACCTGCGTATGCGTTGCCCCGGCGGCGGTGAGCAAGTGAGAAAGCTGCTCTATTTCGGCGTGGACCGACTCTGCAGTGCCGTCCACTTCCAGCAGCAAGTGACCTCGGGCATCTTCGGGGATGGCGGAGCTCCCCAAGTGAGCGCGAGCCGCCCGCAGGGTGAACGTATCCGCTATCTCCAATGCGCAGGGGAGATGTCCCCCCTGCAACACCGCCTGCACCGCGCCCGCCGCGAGGGCAAATTGCGGGAAAGAAGCTTGCAGTGCGGCGCGTGCCTGTGGAGTGGGAATAATGCGCAGCACGGCACGCGTGATGATGCCCAGCATGCCCTCACTCCCGCAAAATAGCCCGACCAGATCGAAGCCTTGCTTATTTTTATGCGTGCGACCGCCGCATGTCAGCACCCTGCCATCGGCGAGCACCACCGTAAGCCCCAGCACGTAGGACCGCGTCACCCCGTATTTCAAACAACGCGGACCACCGGCATTCGTGGCGATATTCCCGCCGATGCTCGAATCCTTGCGAGAGGCGGGGTCCGGGGGATAAAACCAACCGCGCTCGGCACAGGCAGCCTGCAAAACAGCCGTGTGCACGCCGGGCTCTACCACCGCCACCCCGTCCTCCGGCGCGAGCTCGAGGATGCGGTTCATGCGCTCCGTGCTCAGCACAATCCCACCCTGCACCGGCACGCAACCGCCCACATACCCCACGCCACCGCCGCGCGCCGTGACCGGTATCCCCCGCCGGGACGCGTAGCGCATGATCCGCGCGACATCTTCCGTGCAGGTGGGAAACGCCACCGCGTCCGGCATGGCAGTGGCAAACCACTTATCGCCGGAGCAGGCACGGCGTGTCGCTTCATCCGTGCAGATGAGCTCACCCAGAGCGGCATGCAGTGCTTCGAAGTCGGTTCCCATGGTGCTCGGCAATCAATCGCGCGCGGTACCCCAGCGGCGATGCAGCCATGTCTCTGCCGGAGAGAAAATCAGTTTATCCGCCAACAGCCCCACGACAATGATGATGAACATGACACCCACTACTTGGTGCATGCGCTGCAACTCACGTCCGTAGTGCAAGTACTGCCCGATGCCGAAGCCGGAAACCACCGACACGTAAATTTCCGCAGCCATGAGCGAACGCCAAGCGAAAGCCCAACCCTGTTTCATGCCGCTCACCACAAAGGGTGCGGACGCCGGAAATATCACGAACAGCATCGTGTGCATACGGGAAGAACCCATCGTCATTGCCGCTCGGGCGTAGATGGGCGGTACATTGCAGATGCCGTTTTCCGTGGATAGCAACACACTCCACAACGTGCCCATGATGACCACGAAGAGGAGCGCAGCCTCGGTTTGCCCGAACCAAATGCAAGCCAAGGGTACCCAGCAGACACTCGGCAAACCCTGGAACCCGAGCCCCAATATGCCCACCGTGTTGCGCACCATCTGAAAACGCGCCGCCAGCATCCCCAAGGGCACCCCGATGACCAAGCCGATGGCATAGCCGATCAGGAGTCGCCGCAGGGTGATGAGCATCGAGAGCGGGAGCTTGCCGTTGCACGTGTTATCCCACAAATACTGCGCCACCAAACCGGGTGAAGGTAACACGTACGGCGACCACAAGGTACAATCGATGCCCATGAATTGGAGGTCCCCGGTGATTCCCGCCCAAACGAGCAGGAGCAGCACAAAGAATAGCAGTGTTTCTGTCAGGTTTTTCATGGGAATCAATCGCATTCAGACGCTTGGTGGTAACCTTTCAGGGCAGCCGTAATTTGCCGAGAAAGGTCGGCGAGATCGTGGTCGTTGATATTGCGCGGGCGGGGCAAATCGACGGAAAATTCCTCGCGTACTCGCCCCGGGTGCGGCGTGAAGAGGAGGACTCTGTCACCGAGACACACCGCTTCCCGTACATTGTGCGTGACGAGGATGATAGTTTTTCGCCGTGCCTGCCAAATATTCTGGAGGTCGCCGTAGAGCTGCTCGCGCGTCATAGCATCCAACGCCGAAAATGGCTCATCCATCAACAAAATTTTCGGGTTGGGGGCTAGGGAACGAGCCAGAGCCACCCGTTGTTTCATGCCGCCCGAGAGTTCATGTATGTTGGAATTGGCAAAGTTCTCCATCTTCACCAAATGCAGGTAATATCGCGCCACCTCCCGCCGCTCCTTGTTCGTCAGGTTCGGTTTCTGCTTCAACCCGAACATCACATTGCCCGTGACATCCAGCCAAGGGAAAAGCGCGTGCTCTTGGAACATCACCAACCGGTCTCTCCCCGGTCCGGTAATGGGTGCACCGCTGATGAGCACTTCTCCCGTGTCCGGCTTTTCCAACCCGGCAATGATATTGAGCAGAGTCGACTTACCGCAGCCGCTGGGTCCAACGAAGCAAACAAATTCACCCTCGCGGATGCTGATAGAGACATCCTGTAGAGCGACCACCGCCCCGCTCTGCGCGGGAAATGATTTGGTGACATGCTCCACGCTGAGGCTGGCTGCGGGAAAGTTCCTCAATTCTGTATGGATGGCGGCTTGGTTCATGGCTTTTGCGGGGTGTAGATCATTCCTTCAATGGGGGGCACGCGCTCCAAAAGTTCAGCCGCTTGCGCCTCCTTCACAAATTGTCGCAGTCCTTCAATATCTATCTCGTTGGTGAGGGTGAGCCGCGACCAAGCGTGCTCTACGAGTGCGGGGTCCACGGGCGTCTGCGTGAGCTCGCTGAGCTCCGCCGCCACCCGTTGCCTAGCTTCCTGCGGGTGCGCGATGATCCACTCCGTGAGCTCCCGATGCGCCCGTATGAGGGCTGCCGCTTCCCTCGGGTGCGCCCGCAGCCAATTCACCCGCCCGGCGAGTACCGTGGTCACAACGCCCGGCTCCTGCACGAGTATCTTTGCCCCGACCGCCTGCTCCATGAGCGAAACCCACGGCTCCACAGTCCACGAGGCATCCAGTTTCCCCTGTTTCATGAGCTGGAGCTGCAGGGACGAGGTGGTGGGGCTCACGCGCACATCCCCCCCGCCTTCCAGCGTACACCGTAAGCCGTTTTTAGTGAGCCACGCGCGGCAGGATACATCCTGCGTGTTCCCCAACTGCGGGGTCGCGATGCTCTTGCCGCGAAAATCCTCCGCACGTGTGATGCCGCTCTCCGGTCGCACCAGCAGGGCTGCCCCCCCATTCACCGCACCGGTCAGCAGTCGTACCTCCCTCCCGGAAGAAACGGCGTACGCATTGATAGCCGGACTCGGTCCGATGTAGGTGAGGTCCACCGTACGCCCGAAGAGTGCTTCCGCTGCGGAAGGTCCGGCGTTGAACGTCTGCCACTGTATGGTATACCCGGGTACGTAGCGTTCAAACCACCCCTTCCCCTCCCGGCTCATGTTGCGCGCCACCAACGCCTGCACGTGCGTGATATTCGGGAACCCCCCTATGCGGATGGTACGCCCCTCCCCCTCTTCCTGTCGACAGGCAGCAAGACAAAGCAACGCTGCAACCAGCAGCATCCATACCACTCTCATCTTCACCCCACCCAGCATAGCACACCTTTGTCCCCCCGTCCAGCCCACGATAAAACAAAATCTGTCACCCCCCACATCTGTCCCAAGAAAAATATGAGCTCCGTGCCGGGCGGTGACTTTGACGCAGGGAGACACGGGGGAATGGAAGTACGAGGTACGAAGTGAAGGAGTTAGGCGCAACGGAGTTGCGCGGGGGAGGTGGAAGAAGCAAAGCCGAGGCAACGTGTGGGAACTGAATCCATGCACCCGTGAGGTTGGTACACACGTGGTGGGCGGACCCATGGAGAGATACTCGTGTGGCACCGGTGTTCATCGCAAATGACACGTCCGGTTACAGCTGTGCCTCGCTTCGGCTACTGCGCACTCTCGCGCATCTCTTGCCTCTACCCCTTTCTTGGCTCCTGCTCGCTGTGCGGCTGCTCCACCGTGCGCTTTCTCTGCTCTCCCTCCTCGCAGCCTGTCTCCCCAGTTCAGTTCCTCCCTCCACGCCTCACCGTGTAATTGCTCGCACTTCTCGCGAACTCAGAAAACTCCCTCGTAGGCGGGAATTGGGGTCCGAATTTTGCCGACCTAGTAACATCGTTATCCCGGTAATACACACGGTATTCCGGAGCCCTAGCAGGCTGATTCCACCGGCAGTCATAGCACGATAGCTGTCCGCAATCCCTCCTCAACTTCTCCTCCTCGTCGGACAGGTAGAGAAAAGTGAAATCTAAGTGAATTTTTTCTTCTCCTTTTGGTCGTCCGAATACCTCCAAAAAATCTCGGACTCCCTGATATTCGCACACCTGTCACAATAAAATTCTCGAAAAACGCCGCCATGCCAATCCCCGTGTGGGTTACATACGCTTTGCGTGTCAAGGGGGCATCAACCTAACGGGTGTGTTAATTCTTCTCCCACGTCTCTTTTCTGCTTCGCTTCCTCCGCATCCTTTTGCGCAACTCCGTTGCGCCTAACTCCTTCACTTCGTACCTCGTACTTCCATTCCCCCATGTCTTCCTGCGACAAAGTCATCGCTCACCACTAAGCCTTTAATTTATTTGGGACAGATGTGGATTTCTTCCATTTCCGAATTTTTTTTCTTGATTTGGTCATGCCATGCTGTATGATGTGGGAGAGCAATTCTTTCCACACTATGAAACTCCACCTTCCACTGGGTCTCCTCGTCGCGGTGTTGGCTTCCTTCCAAGTGAGCGCAAAAACCTTTGATCTGTCGTACAGTACCACGGATTGGGAGTACGATGCAGATGCGCAACTGTATCGTTGTCATTTACCTTTCCCGCTGTTGTGCGGGGAAATAGGCAGCGAAGAGGCGGGCACGTGGACCATAGCAACGAGGATTCAGTATACAACATCTGAGATCTACCTATCGACTCTGTCGGATCGAGATGCGTTGATCAGCAGGTATACGCCGGATTTCCGCCTGACTTGGGCTTCCAAGATTTTTGACTGGAAGGGTCTAGGTGATTATGACGGCGTCGACTACACCGGGCAGGATGCTACCCGATGGAGATGGTGGGATTGTGAATGGAAGTGTTATGGCGGTCTGACATCGGTTTCTTTGAAGGTACAATACCCCTCGAATATAGTGGACAACTACGATACTTACGGGTGGCTTGACGTGAGTGGCGTTAATTGGGCGGAGAGAGCAGGACGACCGATCAGGGATTTATGGTCATCTGCGCCGAGGAATATCGCGGTCGAAGCGACGATGGACTTAAAAGAGAAGGGGGATTACGTAGTTGCGCGGAGTGGTACCTTGGGAGCATACGCCGAGGGGGGGACCGGTTTGTTGACGGTGTGGGATACGACGCCCACGGGGGACGCGGAGTTGGATAGGGAAAGGTTTCTGTCTCTATCGGTACTCAATGGGGATAGTGGGAGAAATGCGAAAAAGCTTTTTTTGGACCCGAAGCTGGAACCGGAGGAACGGAATACCCTGCGATTTGTGCCTAGGGGGCGCACGACCATCAGGGCAGCGAAGGGGGACAGGGGGTACCAGAGCGTGACTGTGGGAGCCGGCGGGGTAGTCTATACGGGGGGAGACTTCTACGCCAAGGGTATCACCGTGGATGAGCGGGCGACGGGCTACATCCTGAATGTCGACGGCAATGCGACGTTGGGGGACGGCAGAGACGCGGAGCTCCATTTCGACGAAGATTTCACACTCACGGGTGCCGGAACGCTCACGTGGGATGCCCGTCACGTGCATTTTGAGGTCGCGAAGGGTAAGACGGCGCACTTGGTCATGAACGGGGTGTGGGACACTGAAACCGGTGAAGTGACGTCCGGCGACGGAGATGTGACAGTGGATGCGAAAGATGTTGACGGCGAGTATGTTGCCGGTGGTACCCTGTCCGTCGGCGGTGATTATGCGTTAGGCTCAGGTAAGGTCACCGTGCGCGGGAGTGCGCTGGATATGAACGGCAAGATGTGGCAGAATAGGGTCTTCCTGTATGGGATCGATGACGCGGGGAGTAGTTTGCTGCACGCCGAGAATGCCCAAGAAGGAACGGAAGTTTGGATAAAAGCCTCGGAGGATGAGGTTGCGCTGCCGAATGCGTTCCCGGGGGAGGATGTCTTTGTCGAGTTCGATTTGGGGGGACTGAAGGGGGACTACTTGAAGTCGGTAGACCTCAGAGCCGAGGAGGACATCAGTACGGACGAGGGGGAGGAAGAGGAGGAGAGAGTAAAGAGGGTAATCGGGGGGCGTGTATACGGCATCGGCGGCGGGACGGTGAAGATTGACGGAAGTGGGGACTTCGAGTTTTTGCTGCGGTCCGAGAACGTGGTCAAGGTGGAGAGGAACCAAGCACCGGTCGGCGGGGCGTATTTGCTGGAATTCGGGGAAAGTGGTGCGGTTGAGTTCGGTAGCGATGGCGAGGTGAAGTTGGCACTTCCGGATGATCTCGTCCAAGAATTGGAAAGTTACGGAGATAGCGGAGGATTTGTAGACATCTGGTTCACTAACGGTGAGCTGACAGACCTCAAGGAACTTCAAGAGCTCGGCTCGTCCGGGGCTTTGAAGAATTGGGTCGCACAACACTTCAAGTTCGAGGTCGGTGTGGCATTTGATTTGCCATTCGATCCGCAGACGGACTACATGGGAGGCACCGCCGGGGGGGGCGGGGTGCTGCGCTTCATGCTCAATACGGACGGAGTGTGGATTGCCTCGACGCACGGCGATGTTAATGCCCAAGATATCAGCGATGAGAGGTGGGGGCAAGTGCGCATCGATCGCGACATGACGGTGATTTGTGCCAGTGTGGAAGATAATGAGATTACCCTGAGGAACCTCAACTCCGGTTCTGCGGGGAGCGGGAATCTGACGATTGTGAACAGAGTTGGCGCAGAGGATGTTACCCTCGTCATAGACCAACAGGGTGGGGAGGTCGTGGTGTCACGCACCTTGCGCGGGAGCATCATACTGGACCACGGAGAGGCGGCGAATCGCATCAATCTGACGAAGATGGGAGCGGATGAATTGGAAGTGACCGGGAATGTGGAAAATGCGGGGGTGCTGAAGGTGGAGGAGGGGCAATTTATCATCGGGGGCAACCTCGTGAAAGCCGGTACCCTGAGCGTGGATGAGACGCAGGCTGCGGAGGAAGGGGAAGAAGTCACACAGAACAAACTCATACTGAACGGTGGGAAGAACGAAGCCGAGAAATTGGGAACGATAGGAGAGGGCTCTGTGGTGGAAGTGAACGGGGTATTGACACTGACGGGGAATTCGACACCTGAGGGGGAAGGGCATGGAGGAACGCTCGGAGGAACACTTGCCGGTAAGGGTGCCATCGTGACGGAGGGTGCGCTGAACACGAGCAGTGTGTTGCTCGACGGGGTGGGGGTGGAGCTCAAGGGAGCAAAAGCATCTCTGGTGACCGCCGCGCAGGATGTCATCGAGGGTATAGCCGGGGCAGAGGGGAAGAACAGGATCAGTGTCCTGCTCGGAGGGGACGCAAAGGAGGGCAGTGGCTCCGTGACACTGGGGGGCGATCTCACCATCGACAGCACCGGTTCCGGTTTCCAAGGAGTGACCGCTCTCTATCGCGGGAGCATCTCGGCATCGGGAGAAGAAGATGCAAATGCGAAAACGCTTACCGTGACCGGGGCGCACACCGACCAGACCCTGCAAAGTAGAGGTGATAGCAGGGTCAACCTGACGGTGGACGGAGGGGCTCACCTGAGCCTAATCGGAGAGACGACGAGCAGCGACCCCGCCGTGCCGCAGACAACTGCGGCTGCGGCTGCTGATATCACGTACGGGAATGCGACGTACGGGAATGTGACGGTGAAAACCGGCAGCACACTCACGGTGCTTGCATCGGAAATGGGGCGCGAGGGAGTCGTCGGCACTCAGTTGCAAACCGGGAATCTTACGGTGGAAGACGGGGGGAAAGTGGGAGTGTACTACAATCTGACACCTACAGAGGGAAAGATTATGGAAAAAGGGTTGAGCGCGGCAGTGACGAGTAGCGCGGCGGTGTGGGGGAAAGACGCGACGCTCGTGCTGGGGAGCTTGGGGATCAACCTGTATGACCTGACGAATCCGCAGGATTTGAAGGACTTTGCCGTGCTGAATGTGGGGGAGGTAACGGGCTTGGACAACGGGCAGGAGGTCAAGTTCGAACTGGAAGGCTCATTCCGCGTGTTCTGGAAGGATGTGGAAGTGAGTTACAAGGACAAAAAGATCGTGGTGAATGCGACGGCAAGAACGGGAAATGTATTTGCCGAGGATGCGGGGAAGGACGAGAATGTGCAGGCGGGAGCGCAGCTGATGTGGGCAGCGCGCACCAGTGCAGAAATGAATACCCCCGGCTCTGTGTTCTTGCAAGTGATGAACCAAGTGGCATACGATTTGGTGGACGCACAGACGGTGTCGAGGACATTTGCCGGGGTGGCGGGCAGTACGGTACCCATCATGGGTACGGCGCAGAGGGATGCGATGCGGGCGGAGATGCTGCGCATGCGAGACCACGCCGGTGCTATGGGATTAGAGAAAAACCACAGTTATGGCTCTCTGCCGTACACGCATTTTTGGCTGGAAGCTTCCGGCGACTTTGCCAACCTCAATGACGACGGTATGATGTCCGGGTACAAATATAACTCGTGGGGCGGTACTGTGGGGTTGGAGATGAATTTGAGTGAGAAGACGAGTCTCGGGCTCGGACTATCGGCTCTCTACGGCAACTTGGACGGAGGGAACTGCGACAGCATGGACGGCAACATGGATAGCTACTACCTGAGTCTCATGGCACGCTTTGCGCGGCAACGCTGGGGACACACGCTGGTCGGTGTGGTGGGGCTGAACAGTGTGGACTTCGACCGCACGGTGCCGTACGGCACGGGCAGTTACACGACACACGGCAGCACGGATGGCTGGGGGGCGGGTCTCGTGTATGAGTTGACGTACGATATCCCGCTCAATGAGGAGCGCACGCAGGTGCTGCAGCCATTGGTGGGTGCATCGGTCATACGCACCACGTTGGACGGATTCGACGAGAGCGCACAGGGTGCAGGTCTCAGTGTAGGGGAACAGGAGTGGGTTACGAGTACCCTCACCTTGGGAATGCGCTGGCTCAGTACGGTGGGTGCATCGGTATTCAACACCGCCGCCCAGCTCGAACTGCGTGCCAATATCGCCCAAGATATAGGAGATTCGCAGGGAAGTGCCGATGTGGCATTACAGGCGAACCCGGGGGTGCGGCAGACGGTGAAGGCAGCCGAAGTGGGGAAGACAGCCGCCCAGCTGGGAGCCGCTCTGCGTATGCCCATATCGGAGGAGACCCTGCTCTACTTCAACGTAGGTGCCGATCTGCGCTCCGGCATGAATGCGTGGAACATGACCGCCGGGCTTAAGTATAACTTCTGACGGTGCGGAGAGGCAGAAACGGGAGGGGAGAGAGCGACGCGCAGGTGCTGCGGCGGAGGTAGGCTATGGCGGAAAAGTTTGATATAAGCCTGCTGAATGCGGCGCAGAAGGAAGCCGTGCGTGCGCTCGAGGGACCGGTGCTCATCTTGGCGGGGGCAGGCACGGGGAAGACGCGGACGGTGACCTGCCGCATCGCGCAGATGCTCCGGGTGGGAGTGGAGGCGGAGCATATCCTTGCGCTCACGTTCACGAACAAGGCAGCCAACGAGATGGCGCAGCGGGTGGCGGGTCTCGTGGGAGCGGAGCAAGCCCGGGAGATGACGGTGTGTACATTCCACTCGCTCTGTGTGCGGATTTTGCGGCGGGAAATCGGGCGGCTCGGCTATAAGGAGAACTTTAGCATCCTGACGGGCAGCGACCAAGAGGGTCTCGTGCGGCGACTCATTGCGGAGCTGGGCGGACGCCGCGAGAAGCTCGAGCCCGCGCGAGTGCTCTCCGTGTACTCGGCGGTGCGGAATCGCGGGCTGTCGTATCAGGCGATCGAGGATGAAATGATAGCGGCGGTTGCAGCTGCATACCGGAAGGAGCTGAAGGCGCAGAATGCGGTGGACTTCGATGACCTCCTGATCCTCACGGAGCACTTGCTGCGCACGGACGCAGAGGTGCGTGCCGTTTGGCAGAAACGCTTCCTCTACATCACGGTGGATGAGTTTCAGGATACGAATGGGTTGCAGATGAGTTTGCTGCGACAGTTGGTCGGACCGGCGCACAATGTGTGCGTGGTGGGGGATGATGATCAGGCGATCTACGGGTGGCGCGGGGCGCAGATTTCAAATATCCTAGACTTCGAGCACTTTTTTCCGAACCCGAAGGTGATCAAACTGGAGGAGAATTACCGCTGTACACGTGGGGTGCTGGACTGCGCCAACGCGCTCATTCGGCACAACGCCGGGCGGCGGGAGAAGACGCTGCGCACGAGGAAGGAGGGGAAGGAGCCCGTGCGTCTCGTGAGGATGCCGGGGTCGGAGGAAGAGGCGCATTTTGTGGCGGATGAGATGCTGCAATTGCACACGCGGGAGCGCACGGCTTGGGAGGACTTTGCCGTGCTGTTTCGCGCCAACGCGCAGAGTCGCCCGCTGGAAATAGCCCTGCGAGAAAGGCGCATCCCGTACCGGATGGTCGGCACGAAGAGCTTTTTTGACCGCCGGGAGGTGAAGGACGTGCTCAGTTACCTGCATGTGATTGCCAACCCGGATGCCGATCTGCACCTGATGCGTATACTCAACACCCCGCCGAGGGGGATCAGTGCCGCCACCGCCGGGGAGCTCCTGCAGAAAAGCCGAGAGCTGCATCAAAGTGTGTGGCACACGATGGGCGATGCCGGGGTACGCAACTCTCTGAATGAACGCGCCCGCAGCTGTGTGGCAGCTTTGGTGCGACTGATCGAGAAATATAGGGGAGCCTTTGCCGACGGGACTAAGAAGGCAGCGGAGGTGACGACAGATTTGCTGAGCGAGATCGAATACCCGGCGTACATGGGGCGCAGTTGCAAGAGCGATGAGGAGCGGCTGAGGCGCGAGGCGGCTATCGATGAGCTCATGGATACACTGCGGCAGGCAGACCCCGCCCCCGGTAAGCTGCATGAGTTTCTCGCTTCGGTTTCGCTGGATGACGAAAAGGAGGAGGACATCGAAAAGAAGAAGGGAGTGTGTCTCATCACAATGCACGCCGCCAAGGGGCTGGAGTTCCCACGAGTCTACATCGTGGGCGTGGAACAGGGGCTCTTGCCGCATTCCCGCTCAGTCGACGAGGGAAACTCGGAGGAAGAGCGGCGGCTCCTCTACGTCGGTATCACCCGTGCTCAGGATCAGCTTACCCTCAGTTACTGTGCCCGTCGCACCCGCTACGGGAGGGAGGAAAGCTGCGCCCCTTCGCCCTTTCTCAGCGAGATTCCCGCCGAACTCTACGAGTTCATCGACTACGAAAAGACGCTCAATGAACCTGTCGACGAAGATACCTGCAAAAACTTTTTTGCATCCGTACAGGCAATGCTCGAACCGTAGCCCGACCAATGCGGCGTAATCACCACTGCCCAACCCCGCCCACCGCTCCACAGCTTTGCTACTTCGCACTTCTTATCGGTTCCGGGCTTGGTGGAACGGCGACGGCAGTCATTCCGGCGGCGGCGGCGGCACGGAGACCGGGGGCGGCATCCTCAAAAACCACGCAGTCTGCCGGGGCAACCCCCATACGCTCTGCCGCTTTCAGGAAAATATCCGGTGCGGGTTTACCGTGGGGCACGTCATCCGGTGTGACGATGATGGGGAAAAGAGAATCGATACGTGCGGCGCGGAGGGTTTGGAGGGCACCGGAGAGGGTGCTGCCGGTGCCGATGGCGTAAGGGATGTGCTCTGAGCGCAGGGAATGCACGAGGGCGAGAGTTTCCGGGATGGTCGGCAGCGATTCCCGCTCCGACAGGGCGGCGTAGATGGTGCGTTTGTTGTCTGCCGTCTGCTGAGGGGGAAGGCGGAGGGAGAAGGTGCGATTGAGGTCGCGCACGATGTCCACGGCAGCCATACCGCCGTGTGCGAGGAATACATGCCACGGAAAGATATCGGGCGGCGCACCGGCGGCACACAAAGCCGTCTGCCAAGCGCGAAAGTGCAAGGGCATACTGTCGACCAGAGTGCCGTCCAGATCAAAGATGTAGCCGCCGTACCTGCGGGAGGGCAGGAGGATGCGCGGTGTGGGACACTCCGAACTCATCACGGTGCCGGGAATTTTTCGAGGAACTCCCGCATGTGACTTTCCTTGCCGAAGAGGACGAGGATGTCGCCCTGCTGGAAGACCATGGAGGGGTCCGGCGTACCGATAACGGGCTGCTCGGGTTGCACCGTGTCCTCATCGGAAGAGACGACGGAGGGGACAAGCCCGCGCCGGACGGTGATGAGGTTGAGATGGTATTTAGAGCGCAACTCACTTTCCATGAGTGTTTTACCTGCTAAGGCTTCGGGTAGGCGCACCTCGGCTAGGGAGTGCGTGGAGTCGATGCTCGTGAGGCTGATGAAATCTTGGTTCATGAAACGAGGGGCGAGGCGACGAGCAGCTTCTTCCTCCACGAAAAATAAATCCGAGATACCCATGAGTTTGAGCATTTCATTCTGCAGCATGTTGACTGTGCGGACGTGGATATTCCGGACATCGACTTTCTTTTTAATTTTGAGGTGGGCGGCGATGAGGAGGGCACTCTCGAGGCTTTCTCCCACTGCCACGATAACGTGGGTATTATCGCTCAGATCGAGACTGTCCAGCAGGGCATCGTTAGTTGCGTCCCCGATCTTTGCCACGGAGACGCGGTCTTTGATACCGTCGATCGCATCTTTGCGTTTATCGATGGCGGTTACCTCGCACCCGTGTTTGCGCAGAAGCAGGGCGAGGGCTTTCCCGAATTGACCGATGCCGATGATGATGAACTTTTTTTTGTGAGACATAGGAGCTGAAGGAGGTTAATTGAGGGGGAGGTTTGTTTCCGGGTAACGGAAGGGTTGCGGTGGTTTGGGAGTGATAAAGAGGAGCATGAAGGTGAACATCCCCATGCGACCGAAGAGCATATTCAGCGAAAGGAGCAACTTGGAAGCCACGGATAGGTTTGCCGGGTCGGTGAGGGAGTAGCCCGTGGTCGTGAACGCACTGACTTCGAGGAAGAGCATATCGAAGACGTGGTTCCCCGTCTCCCGACCATGTCCCCACTCCTCAAACATCAACAGGAACATCGTCATGGCGGTGATCCAGATCATGGAGAGCACGACGGTGGCCATGGCGCGCTCTACAGTGGCACGAGCGACGCGGCGGGCGTGGAGCTGCACGTCCTGCTGCCCGCGCAGCACGCGGAAAACCTCCAGCACGCAGAGGGCGACGACGGGAGCGAAGACTCCGCCGCCGGTGCCGGCGGGGTTGCCACCGATAAACATGAGCACGCACATAAAGAATTTGTACGCCGGACCGTATAGATTGATATCCGTGAGGTTAAAGCCTGCGGAGCGACCGATGGTATTCCAGATACTTTCCCAGAGACAGAAGGGACCTAGGTCATGGGTGGAAGGCTCGAGCCAACTGATGAGGGCGAGGATGAGGGTGCCGCCGAGCAGGACAATACTCGTCACACGCACGACCAACCAAGAGTAGGTGCTCCACCTGCGGATACTTTTTTCCCCGCGCATACGATTTCGTAGGCGCACAAAGGCTTCGTGATAGATGCCGAAGCCAAGAGTACCGGCGGTGATGAGCAACAGAACGACGACTTGGGCGGCATAACAGGAACTGACCCCCGCCGATGCCATGCTGTTCGGAAAGAGTGTAATCCCGGCATTGCAAAAGGCAGAGACGGAATGGAAGACTGCGTATGGGAGCAAATGTTCTTGGGGTACGCCGTCTACACCCTGCCATAAAAAATAGAGCAAGAGAGTTCCGATGGCTTCGATGAACAAGGTGACGCCGACGACAATCTTGAGGAGAGAGCGGATGGTGCCTTGGGTGCTTTGCTCCCACGTAGAGGTTAGGTCTTGGCTTTCACCGGCACTCAAGCGGTTGCCGATCATCATCATGATGAAGTAGGTGAATGTCATCACCCCAATGGCACCGATCTGAAAGTCCAATAGCACGATGAGTTGACCGAGCCAAGAGAGGGAGGAGCCCACATCAATGCAGCTCAACCCCGTGATGGAAGTAGCACTCGCGCAGGTAAAGAGTGCCTCGATGAAGGACAGGTCTCTGACATGGGCACTCGGCATGAGGAGTAGCACGGAGCTTACCAGCACCCAACCCGTCATCAGCAAAAAAAAGATAAAGGCAGAAGACCAACGCTTGGCTTTGTATGAGTTCTCTTCAATCTCCGGACGTAGATCGCGGGCAACTTCTACGGTGCGGGCAAGGGAAAAAATGCTGAGGATGATGCACAGGGGGATGCCATAATACAGGTAATTGGGCGGGAAGACCCCTCCCACGACACCCGCAAAAAGACCGGAAGTGCCGAGCAGGAAGGCTATGCGCCAAAGGTCCTTGCGCTCCGGCAGTCGCCACTTCCTTTCGCCTATCCGGTGGCATCCGAATCGCCCCGCCACGTACAGCGTGTTGCCCCACACGAGCACCGCCAAAAAGATGTGCAGACGCAAGGTGAGAAAGAGGTCCTGATCCTTTACGAAACAGGCGGCATAGAGCATGATAGCCAAGGAAAGGACACCGGTGAAAATGTCTGTCAGTTCCCAAGTGACACGCTTCTTTTGCGAGGGTTCCAAACGGACAAGAACCGCTTTTACGCGCACTGCAGAGTAGGTACCCTGTACGAGGCAAAGGCAGAGCGGCAAGTACGGAAACAAGACTCTGTTCGACACAAAATCTCGCCCGGTACTTATGAGACCGACGAAGAGGAGAGAGTTGACGAGCACAAGCAGAAGGAGCAGGAGGTCCTTTCGATTCGGCGCATGCCAAGTCCATCCGTAAAATATGCGGAAGCCGATGCGCGCCAGCACGTGCAGTGTGTTCAGCCAGACGAGCACCGCCAGCACGATATGCAACCCGTAGCCCGAGATGAACTCATGCTCGCCTACAAGACCAAGGGCACAGAAGGACACAAATAGGATGAGCCCCCCCGTGAAGACATCCGTGAGCTCCAAAGCCACGCGTTTCCTGTGTGCCTGATCCATACCTACCGCAATTTGCCACGCGCAGTATAGCACGAAAAAATGCTGACATCAAGCATGGCAAGTAGAAGTACGAGGTACGAAGTGAAAGAGATAGACGCAACGGAGTTGCGCGGATGCGCTGAGAGAAAGCGAAGCAGAAAAGGCGCGTGGGGAATAAATCAAAGCACCCGTGAGGACGAAGCCCCCTTGGTACGCAGGGCATCTGAAAGCCGCATGGGGATTAGCATGGCGGCGTTTCTCGAAAATTTTCTTGGGACAGGTGGTGCCATAAGGAGATACGCGCGTGTCACCATTGTCCATCACACATGACACGTCCGGCTACAGCCGTAGTGCCTCAGCACTCTCATCACACACGTTTTCCCTGCACGCCCCCATTGCCTATCGCACTCGCCACTCCCCGGCTCTGCCACTTCGTACTTCGTACTTCGTACCTCGTACTTGATCTCCCCCGCGTCTTCCTGCCTCAAAGTCCTCGCCCACCACGAAGCCTTTAATTTATTTGGGACAGGTGTGGTGTTTGACGTTGGCAAATTTTTTTTTCTTCACATGCGGGCAATTTGTTCTATAATGGGTGGCGTAACCGATGCTACGTATATGAAAATTTGGTTTGACGGAAAATTGGTAGAAGAGCAGGAAGCGCGGACTTCGGTGTTCGACCACGCGACACTGTACGGAGATGGCTGCTTTGAGGGAATACGCTTTTACTCCGGCAAAATATTCCGCTTGGAAGAGCACATTGTGCGGCTGTTCAACGGGATGCGGTACCTGCTCATTGAATGCCCGTGGAAGTTTGATGAGGTATGTGCGGCGACGCAACAAACCGTAGATGCGAGCGGCATGGAGGATGGATACATCCGTTTGGTGGTGACGCGCGGGGCGGGAGACTTGGGGCTGAACCCATGGAATTGTCCGAAACCGAGCATGTTCATCATCGCGCAGGACATCGCGCTGTATCCCAAGGAGATGTATGAAAATGGGCTGAGCCTGATTACGAGTTCCTACCGTCGCCCGAATCCGGATGTGCTCTGCCAGCAGGTCAAGAGTCTCAACTACCTCAACAGCATCTCCGCTAAGATTGAAGCCGTGCAACAGGGTGCCGGTGAAGCTCTTATGCTCAACCAGCGCGGTAATGTCGCAGAATGTACCGGCGACAATATCTTCATCGTCAAGGGCGGAGTCGTGCTGACCCCGCCGTTGACGGAGGGAGCCCTCGGTGGGGTTACCCGCCATGCCGTGCAGGACATCTGCGTGGAGCTGGGTATTCCGTGCGAAGAGCGCGTGCTGAACCGCTTTGACATCATTTGCGCCGATGAATGCTTCCTGACGGGCACGGCGGCGGAGGTGATAGCCGCCACGAGTCTGGACGGACGCACCATCGGCACGGGACGCGCCGGTGCCGTGACCAAGCGCATCTTGGAACGCTTCCAAAAGCTTGTGCGTGAGTAGGCACCATGGAGGTCCTCTATCGCGGGAAGTTTGTCAATCTCGTGCGTGAAGGGCACTGGGAGTTCTGCGAACGCGTGCACCAAACCTCTGCCGCCATGATTTTTGCGCGGACTCAGGAGGGCGGTATTCTGCTGGTGGAGGAGTTCCGACCCCCAATTGCCCGGCAGAGTATTTGCTTCCCTGCCGGGCTCATCGGCGACACCGGAACGGAAGACGCCGAGACGGCTGCCCGCCGGGAGTTGCTGGAAGAGACCGGTTACGAGGCGAGTGAAATGCGTTTCCTCTACGATGGGCCATCCTCTCCGGGAATCACTTCAGAGTACCTCTCCTTTTTCCTCGCGACGGGGCTCGTCAAACGCACGGAAGGCGGAGGTGTACAGAACGAACGCATCACCGTGCACGTCGTCCCTGAGTCCTCTGTGGAAACATGGTTGGAAGCGCAGCGAGCTGCGGGCAAAGCTATCGACCCGCGTATCTACGCAGGATTGTACGCACTCCGCACCCATCCGTGACCACACCTAGCCTAAAAAATTTTCAAAAATCCCTGCAATGCCAATCCCTGTGCGGGTCACAAACGCCCAACAGGAAGTACGGGGTACGAAGTAGGGCAGACGGGGTGGGCAGTGCAGATGTGGCAGGGAAAACGTGCGTGATGGGTGTGTCGTGGCATGCTGCGTCCATGTGTGATGGTTACCGGTGCCACGCGAGCACCTCTTCATGGCTTCGCATCCCACAGACGTATCACCCTCACGGGTGCTTTGATTTATTTCCCTCGCGTCTCGTTTTGGCTTTGCCCCCTTTCAACTCCCCTGCGCAACTCCGTTGCGCCTACCTCTTTCACTTCGTACTTCCCCACCTCCACTTCCCGCCACACACGGTGAACAAACACTTCCACCGCACACGTTTTTCCTGCACCACACCGCCGCTCACCACTCCCGCTACTCCCCGGCTTTGCTACTTCGTACCTCGTACTCCCATTCCCTCGCGTCTTCCTGCCTCAAAGTTACCGCCCACCACGAAGCCTTCAGTTTATTTGGGACAGGTGTGGCCACACACGGTGAACAAACACTTCCACCGCACACGTCTTCCCTGCACCACACCGCCGCTCACCACTCCCGCTACTCCCCGGCTTTGCTACTTCGTACTTCGTACTTCGTACCTCGTACTTGATCATCCCCCCGTTTCCCTGCGGCAAGCAAAGTCATTGCCCACCATCGGACATTTTATTTCCCGGAACAGCAATAGCGCACGCCCGTGAGGGCGTGCGCTATGAGTAAGTCATTCAGAAAAAAGAACCGACAAACGATCAGGGGGTGACGAGACCGTCCTCCGGGAAGAGTCCCGGAGCCGACGTATTGCCGACCGGGGCTTGCTCACCGGAACGATCGCGTACCGGACGTCCTGCAGCATCTATGATGTCCGCCGTGACAAAGATCGTCAGGTTCTTACGCGTATGCGACTCCGCATTGCTCCGGAAAAAGCGTCCGATCAAGGGCAGGTCACCAAAAACGGGTACCTTATCCTCCACCTTCTGCACCTTGTCCTCAATCATTCCGCCGATGGCCACGGTATGTCCGTCATACAGGTAGAGAGTGGTGTTGATCATCCTGCGGGAGAACACCGGCATATCAATGCGATTTTCCGTGAGAACAATCTTCTCTACCTTGCTGTTGGTGGCTACACCGGACACGATGGGCGAGCCATAATTGACAAAGCCTTCGAAGTCCACGATACGCACGAGGAATCGGTTGAACTTGACAATGTTATCCTGCGGGGCATCAGCTATCTTTACCACCATCACCAAGCCGACCTCTTCCACTGCCCAATCATCCGGATTGGACGGGGCGGCAACCGGCACGGACATCGCTCCCCCGCTAGCATAATTGTTGTTGTTATTCCCGTTCGTATTCTGAGGTATCTGGGGACTTTCGTAGCTGCTGGGATAGATGAATCGCCGGATGATCTCTATACGGGCATCGTCCTGCGACTCGATGGGAGACGAAACCATGGAATCCTCCGGTCCGGCAGGAACCTCATCCGTCGGCGTCAGCACAATCGAGGGCGCATTTACGACATCCACACCCTTCTTTTGCGACAAACCGCGCATGATCATCTGGAAAGAACCGGAGTCATATATGCCGGACAGTGACAAAATGCCCGGTGCCGGATGCGTCTTGTCGGTACTCGTGGCTGCAGGCGACCCTCCCCTCAGCAAACTATCCATGCTGGCAGACGTGGTTGCTCCGCTTCCCGTGCGCAATCCGCCGGTCATCAACCCTTGGGTAATGATGTCGGAGTCCTCCGCCAAGTTGCTGTTGTTGGTAACGGGCCACGAACCATTGTTGTTATGGTTATTCCCGTACCCCGCCCCGGGCTGCGTCACAAAGTCTTGATACGTCCGATCAGGCGTGGCATTTGCCCCCGTGACCCCACCGAGATAGGTTGTCCCATTGTTCGAAACTGAGAAGGGATTGACAACCCAGTCGAACGATAGCTCATCCTCGTCCATCTGCGTCACTTCAACGAACTTGGTGGTCACTTTTACCATCGGTGTGTTCTTGTGACGACTCTCGTAGACAAAGTTGTCCACCGTATCCAAGTCTTCCAGCGTGCTGGTCACCGTAAGTTGTTCCAGTCGGGGATTGTAGAATGCGTCAGCCCCCTTGGCATCGAACTTGACACCCTGTCTCTGCTTGAGAAACTTCTTGGCATCTATCCGCGATCCCCCACCTTTGGAGTTCGACGCAAAGGCATCCTCTTCCTCGTCGCCGCTGTCAGAGTCCTCCCCCTCATCCTGCACGAAGAACGACTTGGGAACGTTGCGCCATGTCCGAGTCTCCACAATCTTAGATGCCGGATCGCTCTGCTTATACATGTCGATGCCGCTGTCGGTGATATTAAATACACAACCGGAATTCTTGCAGATGGTCGTTAACAACTCACGCAGGGTAACACCGGAGAGCCTCGTCGTTACTTTAGGCTCCGTCTCCGGACCGGCAGCCGCCACGGAGGCAGGTGCTGCCTCCTCGGTGTCTTCCCCTTCCTCATCACCGGTATCCTCCTCATCTCCCGACCCCTCTTCTTCATCCTCAGATTCGGACTTGGCGGGTTTCGCCGCCGCCACCGCCGTCTGCGACGGTGGATTGTAGTTGATGTTGATCGAATTCAACCCTCTCTTGCCCAACTCACTGCGCAGGTACGCCACCACATCGGTAATCGGGGTCTCATCGAAGCTACCACGCCAATCACCGGGTACAGCATCGAGAGCATTGTTGATCTGTATCTGCCTCTCCGACTGCTCCTTGGTGTTGCCGCCCTGCGCTACAGGCGCATTCAGGTCATCTTCGACCGGAAGCTGCTCCTGCCACATGGCGTCAACCTCTGCAAGTGCCTTGGCACGATACGAGTCGTACGCCGCACGGAAGAAGTTGGACTTGCGCTTGGAAACCGCTTCCTGCCCGCGACGTGCCGCCTCATTGTAGGGGTCTATCCGAAGCACGGAGTTGAACGTGTCGTACGCATCATTGTACCGCGCCAAATCGTAATACCCCCACGCAAGTTGCAGCAAACGATCAACCTCATCGACATTCTTTACATGCTCCGGCGTGAGCGCAGGATTGTTGCGTACGGGATCCCGCAGATAGGAGAGCTCCTTCCGGGCACGAGCATTATCCGGCTCGCGCTTGAGTACGTCCAACAGCAGCTGCTCCGCATCATCGTACCGCCCCACCTTGGCGTGCTCCATCGCTACGGCAATCGACGCGTCCGAAATACTCTTGCGAATGAACTCCTGCAAATTCCGCGTCGCCGGCGCGTGTGGAACGCGCTCCCATGCCTGCCGGTATTTGTCCAGTGCGTCCGTATACTTGCCCTCAGCGTATGCTTGCCGCCCTTCTTCCAATAGCTGCATCGCAGCATCGCGTTCTGCTGTTCTGCGCGCTGATTCTCGAGCGTTGATTCCGCCTTGCGTCCCATCTGCACCGGCATATACCGCCGTAGGTCCAACTTCGCTGGTCCCGGCAGCCGTCGACGTAGTGATGTAACCCTCTGTGGCAGCGTACGCACACGAGCACACCAGCGAGAACGCAACGGCTATCGCATGGTGAGTAGTGAATGTGAGAGATGCTTTTTTCATGGTGGTGTGTCTTTATTTATGACAGATTTTTGGAGATTTGTAAAGTCTACAATGCGTTTTTTCGAAAATTTTGCAGAAAAAATAAGCTATTTGGATTTTTTTGGTGAATTAGAATCGGCTGCGGGGACGGGATATTCCTTATCTCCGTTCACTTTTACCTTGACCGGCGTCTTCTTATCACCGGCATCCGAAAACTGACACTGCACCCCGGCAAAACCGGGTATTTCAAAGGTTTCGCCGAGTTGCGCGGTAATCTCCGCCTCCGGCTTTCCTTTCATCGGTCCGGCAGTCACGCGAAACTTCTGCAGCGTGTCACGTACATCCCGCCGCGCACGACTCCCCTCCTTCAGGTCAAACTCCGCATCATCACTCCGCCGCGTGTAGCTATCGCGTATGTGCGCCACGTGAACCTCCATCCCCACATTGTCCGTGACCGTATCTATCCTCTCGAGGGTAAAGCGTTCCTTTCCCAGCGGTCCGGACTCCTTTTCTCCTATCCCGAACTTCGCCCCGGGCTTGAGTGCTTCGTGCCGCCGAAGTCGTTGCGTCCCACCCTTGTCAAAAAAGATGATATTGGCTGTATTGTCCGCAAAGGAAGATGCCGTGCTGAGTTCCATACGGTGTTGGCGTACCGTCGATGGTCCCACACTCTCAATTTTCACCGTATCGCCCGCAACGAAGGATGGCATGTCTGCGGCGTCCGATGGGTCCTTCCCCGCCAAGAATTCCTCCCCGTTCGTGAACCCATCTCCATCCGCGTCCTGCTGCATGACATCTGCATCGCATATATGTTGCTCGAGCCCATAGGTGTAAAACCACGCGTTGGGCACCGCTTTCTTGCTCGTGCCATCCTCCGCTGTCACCGTATGCAGCGGACGTGAATCACTCGCCAACAAATCCACCGCAACGTTTTTCTTTTGCGCCTCGTCGGGTACCTCCCATATCGTCGGCGCAAAAAATAACGGTGTGTAGCGCGGTATCTTCTTGTCCTTCGCCTTGTCGCGCGGCACAAACGCCTCGTCCAACCCCGGTGCCACATCTACCATCCGCCTCTCTGTCGTGACGTTGCTCTCTATCTGTGCCGCCTCACCGGTTAATCCGTCGGACGTGGTCTTTGCCTGCGGCATGCGCACGTCAAGCGTATCCGGCTCCGGTAAATCGTACACGTAGTAACCGACAGCTGCGGCTCCTATGCCAAGCACGCTCCCTATCAACAACATGTTGCGTCCTATCTTGGATGTATCTGCCATAATAAAGATCAGTTAAGGTTAAGTTACTCTGTTTCTCCTTGAAAGCGAAGCCGTGCCGCATGGATGAACGCATCTACTTTGTCCAAGTCCTCCAACGTGCCGGTCACCGTGAGCTGATTAAGTCTCGGGTCGTAATATGCGGTAGCTCCCTTGACGTCGAACTTGAGACCAAGCTGCATGAGGTATTCCGTCATATCTACCATTGTTCTTCCCACATCTACACCGGGGAAAAAGGAAAGCGGCACGTCGCACCACGTCCGCGTCTCCACAATCCTAGATGCCGGATCATCCTGCCTGTACACATCGATACCGCTGTCGGTAACGTTGAACACGCATCCGGCATTCTTGCAGATGGTAATCAACAACTCGCGAAGCGTAACCCCGGAAAGTACGGCGGTCACAGTTGGCTCAGGTACACTCTCTCCCACCGGATCTGAGGGTGGATTGTAGTTGATATTAATCGCTCCCAGTCCTCTCTTCCCCAACTCACCGCGCAAGTAAGCTACTACATCAGAGATCGGGGTCTCATCAAAGCTGACGCACCAATCGCCGGGTGTAGCATCCAGCACATTGTTGATCAGCATCTGCCGCTCTGCGAGAAGCTGCTCTTGCCTTGCCGCATCAATCTCGGCAAATGCCATATCCCGAACAGGATCGAATACCCCGTCGTCCCCTCCAACGGCACTCATCCCAAGCATGAGACTCATTGACAATATGCCGTGCCCTATCTTCAAAATGTCCTGCATAACGAACTGAACCTTCCAAATTATTTCTTCCCCTTAGGATCACCAACCGACATAAAATAGAGGACCTGAAGTGTGATACTCACATCCACCGTCTCTTGCTCGGCATCCCCGGTGATCTGCCGCGCCGCAGGCTCCGCCGCCGGAGGCTTCGGAGCTCCCTCCTCGCCTTCGGTCGGTTGCTTCATGGGATCCTCGACAACGACGTTGCTGGCTGCACGGTACGGAGACAGCACGGGGAGATTCCCGGGCGTTTTCACGGATACTCCGGTCACCACGTAAAAGAAGTCTTTGTCTTTCACGAGCTTGTTGATCACTTTCGGCAGCACGCTGAGCGTCTCCTCTGCCGCCGGGTCAATATCCACGGCACTCCGACGTGCCACAAACCCGATCTCCAACTCCATGGGGAAATAACTCCCGGGCTTCTTCTGCTTCTCAAACTTGTCGAGCACCTCCGCCTGAAGCGGCGCACAATAGAAGCGTGTGATGCTCGGTGAACCGGAATCCGTTACATGCCTCACCAATGTATCTGCGGCATGCAACAGGTAGTTCAAATACGGAGCATCACGCTGCGTCGCCGGAGCAGTCTTGTACTCATTGAGCCCCAAAGTCGCCGCACCCGCCGAGAGTTTGCACTGTTTTTCGGCAGCGTAACTCGCTACCTTCGCAGTCATGTCGTTCACCGCCTTTTGGAAAAGCGTGGGTGGCATCGGGTTCCCTTGGTCGTCCTTAGACAGTGCTTCACTCTTCTTCACGTAGCTCTCCAACCCTTTGCGCATCCGAACTTCGAGTTTCTCCATGGCATCCGAGGCAGCAACAAGTTGCTTGCTGTTCTCTTTCGTGGGAGAAAAGTCTTCGTTTGCATACTCCTCCAGCTTGTTGCGATTATCGGCTATCTCTGCCGCCGCCTGCTGAAATGCCTGATAGCGTTCGTATGCGTGATAGCATATCCCCCCGAAGAGGATGAGTACAACGAGGACTATCAGCGATACTCGCTTGTTTTCCATGATTTTCATAACGCGTCGTTGGGTAGATTCGTCGATTTGGCTCTCCTAGTGTTCATTTCGTCGTCTCTTCTTCGCCCGGCAGAGGCAGTGCCTGCTTGAGCGGCATCACCATGTAAAATTTGTCCGCATATTCCGGTATCAGATTACTGCCCCGGGACTTCTCCGCATCCTGCACAATGAAGTAATTGGCCCCATTGGCCTTGACCTTGGCTTGCTCAAAGCTGAAGAATGAGTCCGGGCTGCTTTCATCAAACCTGCTGTCCACCAGCTCATTCAGTCTCTGCAGCTGCTTCCCCTGGTCGTCCTTGCTCTTTTTGTAGTAGTAACCACTCACCAGCAGTGCCGTCACTTTCGGTGTCTTCCCCTTCTCATCCGCATCGGGGGTGCGCACCATGGTGCCATCGCGCGTCTCTCGGGTGTCGAGCAACAGGTACTTATCCGTCCCATCCTGCCCCACCACAAGAGCATTGTTCACCGCATCATACCCCACAAGTGCATCCAAACTCGTCAACCATAGGTTCGGAACACTCGTCTTTTGCGCGAGCTGTATGAGCAAATCCGGGTAAGCATAGCGCGCGGCATACAACGCACCGATCTCTTTGACATTCTTCAGTGCCGCATCATATTTTTCGCGATTCCGCTCCATCACTCTGTGCAGACCGTCTAAATCTTCTATGTAACTCGCATGCTTATTCAGCTCCGCCTGCGCCCTATCCGCACGCACATCCGCAGTATAGGCACAGATACCCGCCCCGACCAATGCGATGATCCCCGCCGTCACCACCTTCGGAATGAGCCGCTTCTCCGCCCTGTCTTTTCCCACGCTCGTGGGTACCAAATCGATGCTGAATGCCCCCACCTTCGCCCCGCTCAACGCCGCCCCTACCACGGGACCCAAACACATCGCGTCCCCGTCAAGTGCCTCTGTGTCCAGCCGACTCCCCACACTGACCGCATTCAACGGATTGAGCACTTCCACCGGCAGATCGAGCGTACTCTGCAGGAATTCACCGGTGTAGCCGAGTCTCGCACCACCGCCGCAAATGTATACCTTCGTGGGTGAGGAGCCCTTGTACTGTGCGCGGTAGTGGTTGATCGTTCGCTGCACTTCCGAACTCAGCCGCGTCATCGCATTGCGTATCACAGATGCCAACGCCGCTTGACTCTCTCCCATCGTTTCGGTGTGCCCGTTTCCGAGCGAAACCAACCCCTGCGCAACTTTCACCTCCTCGGCCTCTCGAAAACTCAACTTGAGTTCCCGCGCAATGCTGTTGGTCACAAACGCCCCGGCTGCCGTCACTGACCGCGTGAAAAACCGCCCCTCCTCGATAAACAGTATGTCCGTGGTCTTGGCCCCTATGTCCAGTATCATCACCGGCTCTGTCTCGTCCGGATATGCCGCACGAAACGCATTGTAAAGTGCCGTTATCGAGCAATCCACACTCCGCGTGCGCAGCGTATTTGCTTCCACTTGCCCATTGAGTTCATCGAGCTCGTCTTTCTTAATAGCTACGAGCAGCACCTCCTGCTCCCCGTCCTCTGCCGTACCCAGCAATTGGTATGAATACACAATCTCATCCGCCGGAAAGGGCAGATGCTGCTGAGCTTCATAGCCCACCTGCTCCGATAAATCATCCACGGTGTCCAACGCGGGCAACTTGATGAAGCGCAGAAATACTTTCTGCCCGGAAACCACATCCCGCACGTCTCTTCCCTTTACTCTGAGCTGTTTGACGAGTTCACTCACCGCATTGCTCACGTAGTCTATCCGCATTCCCTCTTCCACCGGATCCAGCACAATGTTCTTGCGCGCATACCGCGAAAGCACGTACCCTTTCGATGTCCCGGTGAACAGTGCCATCGTCACGCACTGCGCCCCTATCTCAAGTGCCAACGTCGTCTTATATTCCGCCATATTTCGTAGTTTGTGGGTGTTTTACCGCTTTGCTCATCCGCCCTTACAGGGAGGTATCGTAATCTGTCTTCTTCTCGCCGGTGCCTCCCTTACTCGTCGAGCTCTCTCGCGTGCCCGTCGAATCCGTCCCCGCTCCGCTCGTGTCGCCTTCCGCATCTGCCGTCGTTCCATCCGCCTCAGGTGCCTCGGGCGTACCGTAGGTCGGCGTCGTCCGCGGGTAATACCGCCCGTAGTACATCGCAAAGGGTGTCTCGGATATGCACAACACGTCCACATCCGGCGTGTCAAAGTTGTTGTGGCTACGGGTCTCCCACCACGGTAACCGCTCGTATTTATTAAACAAGGTCTTGTCGAGCAGCTTCGAGGACGCCGTCTCTCCGGGTCCCATACTCGCCTTCTTCCCGGCCGGTATGTATTCCCTGCACTTTTCGCCGTTCATACTCGCAACTACTGCATACCCCGCCAGCGTCCCGGGTTTCTTCAGCTGTGCTATCGGATCCGTGTAATCCTCTGTCAGCATGTACGCCGCCGACCTCGGTACAAATACCGCAATGTTAAACGCCGCCTGCCCCATTTCCTTACCTCCCTCCCTGAGTGCCGCCTTCTTCGTCGGAATGTCCGCAAAATCCATCCCCTTCTTCACGAGGTAGAAGTTCTCCGCCGCACTCCCCTTGTTGTTCCCTCCCCCATCCATCGCCGAAAGCGGTTTGCGTATAAGCAGATATACGTCTACATGCAGCCTGTGTATGTAGCGCGCCGGCGCAATCTGCCGTGTCTTCTTCTCCCGCCCCATTGCGTACACCTGCACCGGTATGTTGATGACACCCCACGCCGACTTCCCTCCGTCCACCGTCGCCGTCTCCCCTTCCGAGTGCGCTTTCACTTTCACATCCTTAAATACAACCTCCGCATCCCCCGTGTCCTCCACGTTCCCAATCCCGACAAGCGGCGTCGTAGTCGCTTTCGCATGGTCTAACATAAATGCCACTTGATTGGCCACCGGTGCCCATTCCCCCGCCGCCATTGCGCTCAGCGCACACGCCGCCCATGTACTTATCAGCCCGAAACAGAGAGTCCTCACTTTCATAAGTCGGATAATTGAAGGTTCGCTTCATCTTTATACACCCCAACTCACGCTTTGGCGAGAAAAAACTTCCAAATCTGATAAAATTTCCTCTTTTGCCCATTTTCTGCCCGAATATCACCCCTCATTCCATCGCCGTGGCTCGTAAGTAACCGGCTGTGCCCCCCACTCCTGTCCCAAGAAAATTTCTGCAAATCGCCGCCACACGAGTTCCCATGCGGGCTACAGACGCTCTGCGTCCTAAGGGGGCTTCATCCTCACGGGTGCGTGGATTTTCTCCCCACGCCTGTTCCGGCTTTGCCTCCACCCGACTCCCACACACACTATCGCCGCACACATTCCCCCGTCACTACCCCGCACCTCCCGCCACAGCTTTGCCACTTCGTACTTCGTACTTCGTACCTCGTACTTCTCTTGTCTTCCTGCCACAAAGTCATCGCCCACCACCAAGCTCGTATTTTTCTTGGGACGACTGTGGGTTTATTCGGGACAGGTGTGCTTTGCGCTTGCCATCAGCCGCCGTATGTGGTATAACCGGCTCCACCCATGAACCCCGCTTTACTCGCCACCTACATTCATCATTTGGACCCCGTTATTGTCAAGTTGCCTATCGAGCCATTGGCTCTGCGATGGTACGGTTTGGCGTACGTGGTAGGTTTTGTGCTGGGTTATTGGGTACTGCTGCAGCTGTCGAAGCGCGATCTGTACTGCGTGTGTCCAAAAAAATTGGGTGACTTCATCACGCTCGTCTGCCTCGTAGGTGTCATCCTCGGCGGTCGCCTCGGTGAGTTTTTCTTTTACTGGCTGCCGGAAAACGGGTGGAGCGGCTTGTGCGCAGACCCCTTCTGGGTCTTCCGTGTCTGGGAAGGCGGCATGGCTTCCCACGGCGGTATCATCGCTGTGCTTTTAGTGGCAGTATTTTATGCGCGACACAATCACTTGTCCGTCCCCGCTGTGTGCGATGGTCTAGCTATCGTGTGCCCCATCGGTCTCTTCTTCGGTCGTGTCGCCAACTTCATCAACGGTGAACTTTACGGTCGCATTTGTTCAGACAGCAACCCGCTCGGCATGAAGTTTCCGATGGAGTACCTCGACTTGCCGGACCGTGCACAACGAGCGGCAGATACGGCAATGAGTCAAGCCCTCGGTACCCCCGTCAACGGCTTCGGTAACTTTGAACTCATCGCGCGCCTTTCCCGCGAAAGCGAATCAGCTCGTGAAGCTCTCGGGCATTTCCTCCACACGCGCTACCCCTCCCAACTCTTTGAAGCGGTAGGCGAAGGGCTCTTGATCTTCCTCGTTCTTATCATCCTGCGCCTCGCGTGGAAAAAAGCTCCCGCCGGTCTCTTCAGTGCTCTCTTCTGTTTACTGTACGCATTCGCACGAATCACTACCGAATGCTTCCGCGAACCGGATGCCCCCACATGGGGAAATATTACTCGCGGTCAATACCTCTCCTTCGCCGTCTTGCTGCTGGGTTTGGTTTTCCTAGCCGCATCCCTGCGCCCACGTCTCTCCAAAAAGAATTAAACGCTTAGTGCGGTGCGGACGGCATTTGCCCACCGCATGCCTCGTACTTTCTGCCCACCCCACACCCTCAACACGGGTGGGGAACCCGCGCCAAGCTTCACCTCCACGCAAGCACCTCTCCCCGGCTCCGCCACTTCGTACTTCGTACCTCGTACTTCGTACTTCAGAAGTTCATCCTATACCCCACTGTGGCGTTGGCACTCGTCCACCCACTGCGGAATTCCACACTGCCGTCCACGAAGATGCTCCCCGTGTCGCTGCCTATCGGTACGCTGATACCGGCTCCGAGCTCCACTCCTACCGCCCCCACTTCCGCACTCTCTACCTCCGCTCTCGCCGTGTCTCCTACCATCGCGTTATTCGCCGTACCGCTGCGGTCTCCTACGTCTGCCTTCACGAGCGCGCGCGTTTCCAACACGGCGGCGTGATTGAACGCATTCGCTCCTACGGCAAATTGCGCCCGCGCTCCGGCTCCGAACGTCACCACGTCCTGCGTGATGTCATCCGTACTCACTCCCGCATCGCACCCACTCTCCGTGTAGCCATCGATACTCGCGTGCCTCCACTCTACATTGAACACCGGTTGCAGTGCCACGGTACCCGCCGCGTTCATGAGCCGCGTGTACCCCACCTCGTACAATACCCCGAGCGCGTAGCCGTCCGTGCTCCCGCTCGTCCGGTAGCTGCCCCCGTTGTAACTCACCGTGCGGTCCAGCTTCACGTCCGCAAAGCCGCCGCTCACCGCGAAGGTATGTATCCACGCTCCGTGCGCCACTCGAGCAAAGGCACTCAGGTACGCCGTGTCCAAGTCTCCCGTCGCCGAGTCCGGCGAGTCCGGTTTCAGGTCGCCGTACATCGCCGTCACCGCCAATCCGAGTGTTACCCGGCGCGTCACATCCGCGTCCACTCCCACCGTGCCGCCCCAGCTGTTGAGCGTGTAGCCCGGCGCGAGCCCATCCGCGTCCAACTTGTGGT
>CAYRJI010000006.1:0-39556 GCA_964424645.1 uncultured Akkermansia sp.
GGGAAGAAAGAGGGTTTTGCTTTTCGGGGAGTTTGGCACCGGCTGCCAGAAGCTCACGGAGTGCCTGCGCATGGTGTTCTTTCACGGTAAGCTCCAGTAGAGAGGAACAGGGAGGAAACACTAAACCACTGGGAGTAAACCCTACGTCGGAAACGTAATCTCCGTTTGGATCCACACCTGCGGAGATAAGTCGAGGGAACAGTCCCCCACAGTGGAGTCTAGCTACATACCGCAATAAGAAACCTGTTTCGCTAGCTAAGACTTCTTCGTCTGATGATAGACTTTCAATGAGCGGGAAACCGGCACTCAGCAAAACATCCAGAGCCTCAGCCGAGGTGCCGTTGCGGAGAAAATTCGCAACAACGCGTGTGGTGTTTAATCCCCCATCGAGGAGAGCTTTCATCGCTGTCCCGCTGTGCACATTGCTGCCCAGCAGCTCCATCCGGTCTTTGGGGGCTTTCTCGAGCGCGGCGCGGATGCCGGGGATGTCGTCGCCCTCCAGTGCCGCTTGGAGGCACACGACCGGGTCATCTTTTTGTAGGTCCGGTTTAACCCCGAGAGCCAGCAGGAGGCGCAGGGTCGGGGGTGAGAGGTACTGACCGCCGGTCCATTTCCTGTCCTTTCCGCGTTCCTTGAAGTCTACGCCCTTCCTCGCCAGCCAAGCAATGCTTTCCGGTGCGGCTTGCTCGTCCATGGAAGCTTTCTCTTTTTTCATCGGTTCGAGGATCGGTGCTCCATCCACGTCCCACGCAGTCGGCTTTGCTCCCATCTTGATGAGATTCGCTAGGTCTTCGACGTAAGGCACGGCAAAGCGCAGACTCCTCTGCAATTCGTCTTCCGTAGGTTTGGCGTCCACATGGTAACGAATCTTCTCCTCCGCCGTAAGGGGCTTCCCCTCGTCCGCCGCTAGACGCAACAACTCACGGGTGGCGATAGAGCTCGAGAGATCACGCGCGGTCTTGCTCTTTTTGTTCTTCAGTGCCGCGTTTGCTCCTTTTGCCACCAGCCAGCAGACGGCGAGGCGATTATTCGCGGCGGCGGCGAGCATGAGGGCGGTTTGCCCCTTCTTATCTGCGGCATTGACATCCCCGCCCCTCTCGATGGCTTTCAGTTTCTTGAGCAACGCCGCTTGACGCTTCGCCGCCTTCTCAGCCTTGGTATCCTTCTCCTTGTCCTCCGTTGCCGCTCTGTCTCTCGCCGGGAAGAGCAGCTCCACTCCCTGCGGTGACTTCGGCACTTCTTCCTCCGCCGGACTCACCTGCGCGAGCAGGAAAATGACAAACAACGCTATAACGCGCTTAAAATAAGCTAATAACAAATGGGGGGGGGTAGCGGTGACTTGCTCATACTGTATGGAATCATTGGGAACGCATTCTAACCATGGTTTCCCCGAGTGTCAAGCGGGAAAGCAAAATCTGTCCCGGATAAATTAAACAGAGCAATGACATCGTCGCGTGGCAACACGGAGGTGATCAAGTACTTCGTATTGATGGGCAGCGCGGGAAATGATACTCGGGAGAGGGACCTGCGCCAAACTCCGGCATTACGTAAGGTTACTTCCCGGCTTTGCTACTTCGTACTTCCTGTTGGCTTCGTTTCATTCTTTCACGCCGCGTTCTTCGAGGAGCTTTACAACTTTTTCTTTCTTTTTCTCGCGGGCGAGCTGAAGAGCGGTCTTACCGTCCTTGTTTTTGATGTCAGTGCGGGCACCCGCGTCGAGAAGGGGGGTTATAACAGAGGAGTCAGTGTAACAAGCGGAGTTGCCTCCCATGCAGGCGATCATCAGCAGGGTATTTCCGGCTTTATCTGTTAGATTGACATCCACCCCTGCTTTCAGGAAGAGGGGGATGATATCTGCGGAGGGCGTCCGAAAAATAGCGTGACCGCCATCGGGATCTTCCTCATTCGGATCAGTCCCTACGGCAAAGAGTGCTTTTACCGCATCTGTACCTAAGTGGAAATTTGCCCCGCAACGGAAAGTGGGTTTAGCACCCGCATCCTTGAGAATTTTGGCAATTTTTGTCAACTCGATTTCGTGTTCAGGGGTAGATTCATCGTGGTTGTACCTAGCGGAAAAGTCGAATTTTTGAAACACATCGGCTGGGACTGTGGCACCCGCAGCTACCATGGCTTGCATATTCTCCGGAGCTGCCCAGAGGAGGTCGCCGACCATCTTAGCCCCGCGTTGCTGCATGTACTTGGCTACATCTTTCCGTCCATCCTGCAGCGCGAGAGCCAGCGCGCATATCTTGGCACCATTTTGCACTGTGGTAGCATTGGGGTCCACCCCTGCGTCAATTAAACGCTGTGCCACTTTCTCGCTTGCCCAACCGAACTGCATCAGAGTGGTATAGCCTTCGTGTACAGTGCCCTTCGGGGCGACAGCTTTGGGATTTACCCCGTGGTCGAGCAGCTGAAGAATAAGTTGTTCAAGCTGCTCATATTTCGCCGGGTCAGTGCCGTTGATATTGATACAAAAGAGCATTTTCTCATCAATGGGAGCACCTTTCTCCACGAGAATTCGAAGAACATCCGGGTTCTTTTGGACGGCGTTCGCAGCTGTCTGCGATACGCTGATACCGGACTTGGATGCGGCATGGATATCCGCTCCATGCTCCACCAGAACGCGGACTGCCTCCGCAGCCCCATCATCTGCGGCATAGTGAAGAGTCGTGAAGCCATCGTCGTGCATGCCGGGTGCTACCATTCGCCCGTTCACCTGCGCTCCCTTACTCAGCAGATGCTCGATTACTTTCGGGGAGTAGGATGTTTGCACACTACAAGCGATGAGAGGTGGCACACCGGTGCGCCACCCACGTCGATCGTTCTTACCGGTCCCCACAGCGTTGATGTCTACTCCGGCATCTATCAATGCATCCACGATTCCTTCTTTGTACCCGTGCTCCTCCACATCGGCCGCAATCAAATTATGATTTTGATCGCAGACGGGGAGGGGAGTTCCCGCCGCGTGCAGGACGCGTATTGCTTCCGGGCTGCGGCGAGCCCCCTCATACAGCACGGTCCAAATGTAGCTCGCCGTATACTGACCCATCCATTGATCCCAAGTCTGCTTCACGTCCAGACCGGCTTGGATGAGTACCTGAAGTGTGTCCGATGAGCCTAGGCAAGCGATAAGTCGTCTCGCGTTTCCTCCGTCCTTCACCAAGTCCGGGTGTTGTTCCACGAGCTTGCGCAGAGTATCCGCGTCATCAAACAGCATGGCAAGCTGCCCCTGCGCCAACGGTGAGTCATCCCCCACCTTTTGATCCGCCGCAGTCATGAGTCGCGCTAAGCCGGGTGTCAGTTTTTCCACTTTTTTCCCTTCCTCTGTGAGATCAAAGTTATGGCGCGCTAGGATAACTGCGCACAGCGGCTCAATGGCACGGTGCGTCCATTTTGAGACTTTTGCGGCATCACGTCCATCGCGTATTAAGGCGGTGAGTGTTTCCAGCATTTCCGGGGAGTCTGCCTGTCCCCTTCCCAGTGCGCGTGCTAAATCCGAGGAGTCATCGTCCGCATCCTTGCCCGTCTTGTAGCCTTTGTCCCGAAGCACTTTCGCTTCCTCTTCCGAGAGCGGCTTCTTATCCACGCGGCAGGCTTCCAGAAAAGCGCGGATACTCTTATCGCGGGTGAGTTGCGCGGGTGTTTTGCCGCTCTTGTTCTTTGTCTGCACTTTAGCACCCTTCAACACCAGCCATGCCACTGCCGCCCGTTGGTTCTCGCGCGCGGCAGCGTGCAGCACCGTGTTGCCTTTGCTATCCACGGCATTGATGTCCCCTCCCTTCTCGATGGCTTTCAGCTTCTTGAGCAACGCCGCCCGACGCTTCGCCGCCTTTTCAGTCTTGGCATCCTTCTTTTTATCCTTCGCCGCCGCTTTGTCTCTCGCCGGGAAGAGCAGCTCCACTCCTCGCTGTGACTTCGGCACTTCTTCCTCCGCCGGACTCACCCGCGCGAGCAGGAAAATGACAAACAACGCTATAACGCGCTTAAAATAAGCTAATAACAAATGGGGGGGGGTAGCGGTGACTTGCTCATACTGTATGGAATCATTGGGAACGCATTCTAACCATGGTTTCCCCGAGTGTCAAGCGGGAAAGCAAAATCTGTCCCGGATAAATTAAACAGAGCAATGACATCGTCGCGTGGCAACACGGAGGTGATCAAGTACTTCGTATTGATGGGCAGCACGAGAAATGATACTCGGGAGAGGAACCTGCGCCAAACTCTGGCATCACGTAAGGTTACTTCCCGGCTTTGCTACTTCGTACTTCCTGTTGGCTTCGTGTTTATTCCTTTGCGCCGCGTTCTTCGAGGAGCTTTACGACATCATCGATTTTTTGCTCGCGGGCGAGTCGGAGAGCGGTCTTACCGTCCTTGTTTTTGATGTCGGTCTTGGCACCGGAATCGAGAAGCAAGCGGCACGCATCCTGCCGATTATAACGTGTTGATAGAATAATTTGCATCAAGTACGTATTACCCTCATCATCCTGCGCGTTGATATTTGCTCCGTTTTGCAGGAGGAGTCTGACCATGCCTCGGTCCACAACTTCGCCGTCATCATACATGAGGTGGGGAGACGCACCGTACGAATAACCTATGTTTTTTATGTAAGGTGACGTGTAAGTGCGCATAAGGGGAGTTTTTCCATCCTTGTCCTTTGCGTTAACATCTACACCGGCTTTGATTAGGAGACGAGCCAGCTCCGCGCAGTTACTCCGCGCGGCACCGTGTAGGAAAGACTCTTTCGTTTTCTGCGTTCGGTAGGAGTTGAGGTCTTTCCCACCGGCGAGAAGCTTCAGGATTTCTAGGAAATCGTTTGCCGGGTACGCGGGATCAAAGCATAAACCGGACAAATCGACATCAAAGTCTGCTCCGTGTTCCTTCCAGAATTTACAGAGCGCAAGAGTATCGCGGTGCTTATCGTATGTCTTGATATAATAGCGGAGGATGGGCGTTTCCTTTTCGATTTCTTGAATATTGCTCCATGCTTCCAGTAGAACTTGCGCCACCTCCGTGTTAGATGCTTTATGCAACGCGGTCAGTCCGCCGAAACGGGTCACTGCCTTGGGGTCTGCGCCTGCAGCTAGGAGACGCTTGCAGAGGGACGCGTCGAGCCCTCCTGCCGTCATGAGTGTTGTTAGCTTTGTCCAGCTGTCCGAGGCTTTGGGGTCGGCACCCGCGTCTAGGAAGAGATTGGCGAGGCGGATGAGTTCTGCTGTGGTAAAGCAGAAACGGCTTAGGTTATTCGCTTCATCATCCGCGAATGGTGAATAGAGGAGAGCATTTTTTGAGATTTTGTTCCCAGTCAACTTCAAAAGCTCCTGTACGGTTTTTTCGGGAGATTCCGGAGATGCAAGCATATTGACCATGGACGGCGGTAAATCCGGGCATTGGTGCCGTCCCCACGGCAGGTAGCTCTTTAAGTAATTACGGGGTAAGGAATCGGGTATTTGGCAGCCTGCATCGGACAGCACACCGATGATATCTCGGGTGGAAAGAGCTCGTGCGCTGTATTCCCGCCATTGTCTTTCCTGCGTTATTCCACGGGAGGGGAAGTCCATGTAGGGTTTGCTCTTTGACCTGCAATATACGTGCCCTACGTCCGAGGTGAAGAGCTCAAGGAGGGGATTACTCTCAGCTGAGACTTTTGCACCGGCAGCCAGCAATATGCGGAGGGATTGGATATCCGAGGCTTTCGTCGCTTTGCTCAGAAGCCCCGAGTTGAATTGATTGGGGTCACCCCCGGCAGCAAGGAGCTGCGGAAGTAATACGCCACGATGGTCAGAAATAGTACTCTTCATGGCCATGTAGCCGCCGCCTGTGAGAGTGGCACCGGCTCCAAGCAAACCTGCCAGTGCCTCGCGCGATTCGCTAAGACCGGCAAATATCGCAATAGAATCTCCTTTCGGATCAAATCCCCCGACAAGGAACGCTTTCATAGCAGCCTTGCTATGTATATACGGCACGAAATCACTCCATTCCTTTTCCTTGGCGAGCTCAGGTGTCTTTTCCAGCACCGCCCGGATGCCGGGGATGTCATCGACCTCCAATGCCGCTTGAAGACATGCGCGCGGATCATCCTTTTGCGGGTCCGGTGCGGCACCGAGAGCCAGCAGGAAGCGCAAGGTTGTGGGCGCGAGTCCCTGCCCGCCGGTCCACTTTCCGTCCTTTCCCCGCTCCGCGAAGTCTACCCCTTTTCTCGCCAACCACGCAATGCTTTCCGGTTCAGCCCCGTCATTATTTTTGAGAAGGGTCTGCCCATCTTCATCCCATGCGGTTGGCTTTGCCCCCATTTTGAGAAGATTTGCCAGGTCTTCCGCATACGGCATTGTGTATGACAGACTCTGCTGCAGATCATCCTTGGTAGGTTTGTCGTCCACATGGTAACGAACCTTCTCCTCCGCCGTGAGAGGTTTCCTCTCGTCTGCCGCCAGCCGCAGCAGCTCACGAATGGCAATGGAGGTGGAGAGATCGCGCGCGGTCTTGCCCTTTTTGTTCTTCAGTGCCGCTTTCGCTCCCTTTGCCACCAGCCAGCAGACGGCGAGGCGATTATTCGCGGCGGCAGCCTGCATGAGTGCGGTTTGCCCCTTCTTATCCGCAGAATTGACGTCCCCGCCCTCCTCGATGGCTTTCAGCTTTTTGAGCAACGCCGCCTGACGCTTCGTCTCTTTTTCAGCCCTAGTATCCTTCTCCTCGTCCTTCGTTGCCACTCCGTCATCCACCGGGAAGAGCAGTTCCACGCCCTGCGGCGGCTTCGGCACATCCTCCTCCGCCGGACTCACTCGCGCGAGCAGGAAAATGACAAACAACACTATAACGCGCTTAAAATAAGCTAATAACAAATGGGGGGGGGTAGCAGCGACATGCTCATACTGTATGGAAATGTCGGGAACGCATTCTAACCACGATTTCCTCGAGTGTCAAGAAGAAAAACAAAAATCTACCCCAAATGAAAATCGCATAGAAAATGACATAACGACGATTACAGCACCCGCTACACCTCGGCTTTGCCACTTCGTACTTGATTTTCTCCCTACCCCTCGTTCCTCTTGCGACTCTCCCCCGTTTTATTGGGGCGTGGGTACTCGCTAATAGGTCGCTTCTAGGTATTGAGAAATTTTACGGATCAAATCATTTTGCGACACGGGGAGAGGCTGTAGATTTTTTGCCCATACCCTACCTTCATGGAGGTGGTCCCAAGGGGAAATTTGCTGTTGATATCTTCCCCTACCCGGGTCATGGTTTCCGAAACCTTCAATGCATCGATTCCATAAAGGCTTAAAGAGCTCAATCAACAGAGATTCCGCCGGCGATATCCATATGTCGTCTACGACGAGAAATCTGCACGAAAAGTCGGTTACGTTCAGATTGGCAGCCTGCGAAAGTGAGGTGAAATGTTCGGACAGACGATTAAACAGGACCGTACCGTGGTCGACATCCATGCCGAAAGCACCTTTTCTTGAACCGCGAGGTACCGCCTTGCCCACATAGATAGGAATTCTCAATTCATTTCGGTTCAGAGATGTCAGTTTTTTATATGGAGCAAAGTTTCCGCAATAATAGATGGCATAAACGCCTGCCCCATTGAATGGGGGCGGAGGCAGCGGATGCACGGGGGAATTGAGCAAGGCATCCGCGACGCTGTGTGCTAAGTTGCGTTTATCAAGTGGATTATACGGCTTGATGACCGGAATGTTGTTTTTGGGCATGGTTTACGGGTGCGATGAGAGCATACAGGGAAGTCCCTAAAGTACGGGCTAATGTTACGGGTACGGCGTTACCGATTTGCCTCATACATTCCGTTTGGGAGGATATGAAGCGGTAATTATCGGGGAAAGTTTGGATGCGGGCACATTCACGTACGGTGTAGTACCTCACAGTCCCTGAATCCAATCTCAACATATTTTCACCGCCGGGGACACCATGGGCACCGGCTTTAATTGTCTTGGAAGGTTCATCGAGACTACTACCGGAATGCCCCGGATATACCTTTGCTCCAACGCGGAAGGAATGATTATCGCACGATGAAGCGAGCGGGGAAGTGGGGTCAGGCATATCACCGATAGCGTCTCTGGTGGTTATCCAAGGTAAGGGGGGATTCTCAGTATCTTCCGTAACGCGCCGGATGCGTCTCTGTGTCGAGGGCGTCAAGGGATTCGCCGCAGGCGGTTTCATGTGGTGGCGTTCCCAATAATCTCCCTTAATCCACTTAGAATAGAGCAAGGATTCATAGGAATGAGATGCAGGGGGGAAAGACCAGTGGGCATCGACATCATGTCTGAACCCGACAATGAAGACTCTGTAGCGTTGTTGAGGTACCCCGTAATCGGCGGCGTTCAGTAGGCGGAAGAGGACGTTGTATTCACATGCGCGGCGACCGCCGGAGGTATGGTGCTGCTCCAGAAGAGCATAATGCTCCATCCATGACGCACCCTGCGGTTTTACAATGCTCGGGTAGGTCAGCTGAAGGATGATGTAGTTGAAATAAAGGCTGAAGGACTTTCTGAGCAGACCTTTGACGTTTTCAAAGAGGAAAATTTTCGGTTGCACTTCACGGACGGCACGTACTGCCTCCGGAAACATGTCACGCGAATCGTTGTACGCTTGGGCTTTCCCGCCGAGCGAAAAGGGTTGACAAGGAGGTCCACCGGACACCAATTCTATATTTCCGGTCATTCCGTCGTATGAAACAGTCCGCACATCTCTCCGAACGATCTGCCAATCTACTATACCGGGAAATGGAGTGAGAATGTTGGCTTCTATGTTCTCGCATGATGCCTTATCCTTTTCATACAAAGCTTTATGACGAAAGCCTGCCTGCTGTAGCCCCAAAGCCAGTCCCCCGACGCCGGAAAAAAGCTCGATAGAATTGACGTGCGTGCGTACCCGCCCACCGACAGAGTTACTCTCACAGGTATCGAGAGCTTTGCGGTTAATGTCGGTCATAGCCATGAACGGGAACTAGGGGGGAGTGTAGCAGAGTGCGCGTGAATGTCAAGCGACAAATCAAAGGGGGGGGGAAGAACGAGGCACATCTGTCCCAAGAAAAATGTGAGCTTCGTGGTGGGCGGTGACTTTGAGGCAGGAAGATGCGAGGGTGATCCAGTACGAGACCAATGCCCGCCACACATACCCGCACCGCTCCACCACTCCCGCCACTCCCCGGCTTCGCCTCCACCACACCTAGCTTCTTCCCCGCCACTCCCCCCCTTGCGCAACGGAGTTGCGCGGAATTTCTACTTCGTACTTCGTACTTCGTACCTCGTACTTGGCATCTGCCCCGCCGACTACGGTCGTTTTCCTTCCCTCGTTCCCGCCCGGCACCTCATTCTCCATCCTCTTTCATCGGGCTTGACAGGGGCGGGGAGATTTGGTAGGATGTGAAGCGATATGAAGATCGCCGTCATCGGAAAAGGTGGGCGAGAGCAAGCCTTGGTAGAGACCTTGGCGGCGTCGCCGTGTAAGCCGCAGTTGTATACGTTTCCCGGGAGTGACGCTATCACGCAAACCGCCACACTATTGAAAGCGGAGGGAGCGGATGACTTGGTCGAGGTGATGGCAGGGGAGGGGATAGACCTCTGTGTGGCGGGGGAAGAGAGCTATCTCGTGAAGGGGGAGGGGTTGGCAAATCGATGCGCTCGGGCGGGGATACCCTGTTGGGGACCGACGAAAGAGAGCGCACAGCTGGAAGCGTCCAAGGAGTTTGCCAAGCGTTTTTTGACGCGGCACGGGATACCCACCGGCAAGGCGGAGGGCGCGGAGGACGCGCGGGAAGCGCGGGCGTTGATAGCGGGCAAGTATCCCACAGTCCTCAAGTTTGACGGATTGGCGGCGGGGAAGGGGGTCGCCGTATGCGCGGATGAGGCGAGCGCGGAGGCATTTCTCGACGAGGTGTTTACGCGCAAGCGGTTCGGAGAGGGGCGGTTGCTGGTGGAGGAATACTTGACCGGACCGGAGCTTTCGATTTTCGCCGCTGTCAGTGACGAGCGGTACCTGATACTGTGTCCGGCGCGGGACTACAAGCGACTCAGCGACGGAGATGTGGGACCGAACACCGGGGGGATGGGAGCGGTAGCTTCGCGGAGACTGATCGATAACGACACCCTCTGCACCATCGAAAGGACGATTGTGGCCCCGACGGTAGCGGGGATGAGCGCGGATGGCTTGCCCTACCGAGGATTTTTGTATTTCGGGCTCATGCTCACGCCGGAAGGACCGAAGGTGGTCGAGTACAATTGCCGCTTCGGCGACCCAGAATGTGAGGCGGTAATGCCCCTGCTGCGGGGAGATTTGGCGCGTTTTTGCTTGGACGGGGCGCGGGGAGAGCTACACCCGGAGCTCATCAGCTTCAGCGAGGGCTGGAGTGTTTGCTGCGTACTCGCCTCTGCCGGGTACCCCGCGACATCACACAGTGGGGACGAAATCACGGGATTGGGGGACTGCCGGGCGCGGATTTTCCACTGCGGCACGAAAAAAGTGGGAGATGGGTGGCAGACCGCCGGTGGAAGGGTGCTCGCCATCACCGCTACCGGGGAGACTCTGAATGCCGCTCGCACGCTTGCACACGCCGAGGCAGCCAAGGTCACCTTCCCGGGGTGTCAACGCCGCAGCGACATCGCCCACCTCCACGTCTAATTTACACAACCTTACACCATGAAAGACAAATCGATAGAATTTTTACACACGCTGCTCGAGACGCCGTCACCGACCGGGATGGAGATGCGCGGGCAGAGAGTTTGGGCAAAGTACATCGCGCCGTACACCGACACGCAGGAGTGCGACGCGTACGGGTCTACGTGGGCGGTGCTGCGCGGCAAGCAAAAGGACGCCCCCACGCTCATGCTGGATGCCCACGCGGACGAAATTGGTTTTTCCATACGCCACATCACGGACGACGGCTTCGCGTACGTGGAACGGCTCGGCGGCACGGATGTCGCCATCGCGCGGGGAAGACGACTCCGGTTCTTCGGTGCCAAGGGAGAGGTCATCGGGGTGATCGGCAACACGGCCATCCACATCCGCGAAGACCAAGACAAAGCCCCGAAACTTTGGGAACTCTACGTGGACTTGGGCTGCTCCGACCGCAAGGAAGTGGAAGAGCTCGGTTTGCGGGTGGGAGACCGCGCCGTCTACGCGGACGGACCGCTCATGATGAATAAGCGATTGGTATGCCGTGCCTTGGATGACCGGCTCTGCGGGTTCATCACCGCCGAAACCGCGCGCGCCTTGCACGAGCGCAAGATTGCTCCCGCTTGGAACATCGTCTTTGCCAACAGTGTGCAGGAAGAGGTGGGCTGCATCGGGGCGGAAATGGTCACCTACCGCATCCATCCGGACGCGGCGGTGTGCTTGGATGTCACCCATGCCACGGACACCCCCGGGCTGGCAGCCACGCGCTACGGGGAAGTCAAGCTCGGTTTGGGACCCTGTCTGTGCATCGGACCGGCGTGTCACCCGCTGCTCAATGAACGCTTGGAAGCAGTAGCCGCGCAGAAGAAGATACCCTTGCAGCGCGAAACCTCCGGGCGAACCACGGGGACTAACACCGACTCCATTTTCCGCTCACGCGGCGGCGTGCCCGCCACCAATCTTTCGCTGCCGCTGCGGTACATGCACAGCCCCATCGAGACGGCTGATCTGGGAGACGTGCTCGCCACAGTGGACTTGTTGACGGAGTTTATCGCGTCGCTCAAGCCGACGGATAGCTTCGCGCATAAGCTCTGAGGCGGAACTCGCCGCGCCGACACGGGGAGCGGAATCACGACGGGAAGGCGAAAGAAACAGGAAAAGCATGAAGAAGCAAGTGAACGTAGCGATAGTCGGGGCAACGGGTGCCGTGGGGGTCGAGATACAAAGGTGCTTGGCACAGAGGAAATTTCCGCTTTCGGGGTTGAAGCTGCTGGCATCGGCGCGCTCCGTGGGGAAGAAAGCGAACTACTGTGGGCGGGGGCTCATGGTGGAAGAGCTGAAGCCAGAAAGTTTTCGCGGGGTGGACATCGCGCTCTTTTCCGCCGGGGGGGAAATTTCGCGGCAGTACGCGCCCATAGCGGCAGAAAGCGGGTGTGTGGTGGTGGATAATTCATCGGTCTTCCGACAGGAGGCGGATGTGCCCCTCGTGGTGCCGGAAATCAACGCGCAGGCGGTCTATGAGCACCCCCGCAACATCATCGCCAATCCCAATTGCACGACAATTATCACGCTGATGGCACTCTACCCGCTGCACCGGCGTTTCGGGCTGCGAAGGATTGTTGCGAGCAGCTACCAAGCGGTTTCCGGCAGCGGACAGCGCGGCATCGAAGAGCTTGAGAACCAAATCCGCGCGTACGTCAACGGGGAGTCAATCGAGGTACAGACCTACCCGCGCCAGATAGCGTTCAATGTGTTGCCGCAGATAGATCGTTTTACCGATACGGGCTACACGAAAGAAGAGCTCAAGATGCTGAACGAAGGACGCAAGATATTGGGGCTGCCCCGGTTGCGGGTGAGTTGTACCTGTGTGCGGGTGCCGGTATTTCGCAGTCATTCGGTCGCGTGTGTGGCGCAGTTTGAACGTCCCGTGGATGTAGAAGCGGCACGCAGGTGTTATGACGGGATGCCCGGTGTGGCACTCATGGATGAGCCCGCGCGCGAAATTTGGCCCACGCCCCTAGATTCCACGGGCGGTGACACCTGCTACGTGGGGCGGATACGGAAGGACATGGCACTGCGAAATGCACTGAGTCTGTGGGTCGTGGGCGACCAATTGAGGAAGGGAGCGGCACTCAACGCCGTTCAGATCGCGGAATTGCTCGTGCGCAGGGAGACAACGCGCGACTGACGGGGGAAAATGGCAGAGAGCAAGATAGACGTAGACGCGCTCATACGGGAGACGAAGCTCCGGGTGGAGCGGCGTTTGGCGGAGCTGCTGCCGGGGGCTGAGGACAAGCCATCGCCCACACTCCACAAGGCGATGAGGTACAGCTTATTCGCGGGTGGGAAGCGAGTGCGACCGTTGCTGTGTTTGGAAGCGGCTCGCGCGTGTGGTGGGGAGGATTCTGTGGCACTGGATGCCGCGTGTGCTCTAGAAGCCCTGCATACCTACACGCTTATCCACGATGACTTGCCGTGCATGGACAACGATGACCTACGCCGGGGGCGACCGACTAACCACAAGGTTTACGGCGAGGGGATGGCTGTGTTGGCGGGCGATGCCCTGCTTACCGAAGCGTTTGCGATGCTGGCGCGCGTGCCGGAAAACGGACGCTACGGTGTGCGGCATTACGTGGCGGAGTTGGCGCGCCTCACCGGTTCGCGCTACCTCGTCGGTGGGCAGGCACTGGACTTGGAAGGGGAGGGGCGCACTCTCACGGCGCGGGAAATTCGCGCGATACATCTCGGCAAGACGGCGGCACTCATCGAGGCATCCGTGCGGCTGGGCGGAATGTGTGCCGCGTGCTCCGCAGAGCAACTCGAAGCTCTCTCGACTTACGGACGAAACATGGGTCTGGCTTTCCAACTCATTGACGACGTGTTGGATGTTACCTCAACCCCGGAAGTACTCGGGAAGAGCATCGGCAAGGACGAAAAAGCGCACAAGGCGACGCTGTGTGCGCTCATCGGGCTCGAGCGAGTCCGCGCCGAAGCCCGCGCGTGCACCGAGCAAGCCCGCGTCGCGCTCGAAAACTTCGCGCCCGACCGGCGAGAAACCCTACTCGCCATCGCCGAGTACCTCCTGCACCGAGAATTTTGAGCTTCGCGCAAGAGCAATTACTTCGCACCTGACACAGCGTTCTGCGACTTTTGGGCGGGTAGGAAATGGGTACGGCGAATAGCACCGGCCCAGTTGGTAAACGCAGCCGCCTTAGATTCATCGCAGGGGGCGATGGATGCCGAGGGATCGTGCCATTGGGCGATGTGGTCGCAGAGTTCGGCAGCTTCTTGGTAGTGATCCATGCAGAGTTGGCAGTATACGGCACCGGCACCGGCAAAGTAGTAGAGAGGGATACAGGATTTACCGAGGGGGCTTCCTCCTTCATCGTGCACACGGAGGACATCCATGTAGTCGTCGAATGCCACGTCAATTTGTCCGGCACGTGTAGCTAGGATGGCGTGCTGTAGGCGCGCGCGGACCGACCAAGTGTGGGGCAGCTCCGGGATATTCTGGATGTCTGCACAGGTCGAGAGAGCACGCTGCAAGTCGGCATCGGGGTGCAGGAGGGCGTAGGCATCAGCCAGAACCGTAAGGCGGTAGGCACGGAGCTCCGGGCTCAGCGAATCCGTCTGCATAGGCTCCAAAAGATCGAGGGCAGAGCGGCAGCGATTGATGCGCGTGAGGATTTCCGCCTGCACGATGATTGCGGGGGGAGCGAGAGAACCGCCCACATGGGCACATTCGGCGAAGAGATGAATCGCATGCTGCAGGGATGGCAAGGTACCACATGCCACGCACTCCCTAGCAGCCAAGAAGAGAGAGAGCTCCCTATTCTGACCGACATGCCGAGAGTGCGCGAGATCTAGGAGCAGGGTCCCGGCATCTGCGTGGCGACCGTCTGCCGACAAACGTTCAGCGAGGTGGAAGCCAAGTGTTTGCTTGAGGGGGAATGCCGCTGTTTCGTCATAGAGATTGCGCAGCAGGTCGGCTGCCCGACGACGATCATGCGGATCAGCGGCATCGGCGGCATGCTCGAGCAGGGCGGCGTAGAGGAGGATTTCTGCGTCCGACCAATGAGCGCGCTGTTTTTGGGAAAAAGCTAAAAGCTCACGGAGGACGCGGGCGGGGTCGCGGGTTAATAAAGCCCGAAGTTCACAGAGACCTGCGCGAGTGCTCAGGTCGGCATTCGGGGAGAGAAGACGCACCTCTTCCAGCTCGCGCAGGCACACTTCAGCATGCTCCGGCGGTAGCAATTCTGCGTGCGTGAGCAAGAGCACCTGCCGCGTTGCCGGGTCAGATTCATCGCGCAGAAGCCTTTCGATTGCCCGATTATTACCTGCGCGGAAATAACATATCAACGCATTTGCGAGGGCAGTAGGGCGTAAGGCATCACTTCCGTTGACCGCACTGCGTTCAAAGAGCTCTGCCGCGTGTTCCGGGGACTCTTCTGCAAGCATGGCACGCAGGTAGAGCGTGTACGCGTCTGTGGTATCACGCAACATGCTGTCCAGCACATCAATATACGAAGCGAGACCTTCGGTTTTCCCCTCCGAGAGGAGGTGACGAATGTGCTCATACACGATGAGACGGGAGAGAGGTTCACCGGGTAAATCGGACACCGCCCGGTTTGCCAAGATAGACGTGTCACCGCCGCGAGCCACTTCGCACTCCATGAGAGCAAGTAGAGCGTAAGCTGCTCGACGCGGGTGGGCGGTGTTGCTTGCCCATTCCGAGAGTTTATTGCGGGAGTACGCACTGGGATCGGCTGCTACATGCGCGCGCAGCCGCGAGAAAGCTTCGCGGAGGACGGGAGATTCCGGGTGAGCGGTAATAAATTGGAGGAGAGTTTCTTCGCCCATTCCATAAGCATCCGCCGGAGCATCTTCATCTTCTGACTCGGGGAGGGTCGGCTGAGAGACAGCGGGACCCTCCTGTTCCGCTTTTTCCTTTTCGTAATAAAGCTCGGCGAGCAAAAGACGCAGGAGATGGTGTGCCGTCGTGTTCAGAGAGGGGTCATTGCCCGATTCGCGCGCGCAATTAATGCCCGCAGTGTAGTTCTCCGAGCGAGTGCGAATGTATACGCCCATCAGTTTGACCGCCGCCAGCAGTTCCTTGCGCTCCTGAGCAGCCGCTTCCAACTCGGTGTAGGCTGCAATGGCGGCGCGAAGAGATTTTGCAGAAAGGATTGTCTGCTGAGCCAAGAAGGCGCGAGCCAAACGACTCACCTGTTCATTTGACGAGCCCGATAATTCCTTTGCAATGACGCTGAAGTCGAGACCCGGGCTATATTTGGCGCAGAAGAGCATGCCTCGGGCGGCATACGGAAAGAGTGGGTGGGAGTCGGGAACTCCGCGAAATTGAGACACCGCCTCGCTGAACCTTCCGAGAGCGAGTAGGGCACGCCCCGTCCAGTAACACGCTTCCGCCGGGGAGAGAGACTCGTGCCCTTCGCGCAATAGCTGCAAGGCTTGTGCCGGTTTTCCGGTCCGCACGAGATGCTCGGCTGATACATCCTCTGCTGCTGAAACCCACGCGCATAACCACGCCGCAACCGGCAGATAAAATCCTGACAGACAGTTTTTCATGATTTGTCAGGGGTGGGTGGAGAATCCTCCCGGTTCCAGAGCAAATGGCGGATGTAGCGTTGCCCGGAAGCGGTTAATTCTGCATCTTTACTACTATTCTTTAGGCGGTTGACGGTGACATTCTGCTGCAGGGTCGGTTGGGGAAGGCAGCGGATGACACGGGGGGAGGTGACTACAGATTCGCCGACGTACACACCCAGCGGCACACCTTCTGCGCTGAAAGCTATGTCCAAGGAGCGGGTCCTCGGAGAGCATTTCCCCCGCAACAAAAAGGGATGACGCCGCAGCAGGTCGATGCGCCGACCGCTGTACGGCACACGCACGCGGTAGTGCTCACGCAGACTGCTCCAGTGCTTGGAGAGGGAAAGCGGTTTTCCGTCCTTGCACGCCAGCAGAACCGGTACCGGATTGATGCCTACCAAGTTGCGACCGTTGTAGATGCCGTGTTTGTTGTTCGGCGGGCAAAACTTGTCGTATTCCGAATGCATCATCAGGCAAATCTCCAAGTGCACGTGCGACCTCTCTTTATTGATACCCGCGCCGCTGTGACCCATCAAGCCGAGGACATTACCCGTACCCACGCGCTGCCCCACTCGGCAGTCAACCCTCGCTAGGTGCGCATAGAGACTGAAGATTGTGCCTTCCGGTACACGGTGAGCTACAACGACGTAGCGACCGTAATTACTCGAGGACGGGGACGAACTGGTATACGCGACCACACCGGGAGCGATGGGGTGAATGAGATCGCGCGGCTCTCCATCCGCCCCTCTCTTCATGGGCTTAATGTCAATTCCTTCGTGCATGCGTGAGAACATGACAGAGCCATCGGAAGCACGAAATGGGGTACGTACCATCCCGTATCCTCCTGCCTGCCACGGCTTGCTCTTTTGCCCTTCGAAGTCCCGGTCGCAGTACATGAAAAACCCCGCCCCATCTCCATCGAGAATGCGGCGATTTGTCGTTGGGAAGCGATAGACGAGGTCATGTGCTTTACGGGGGGGACGGTCCGCATACACCAAAGCTACTGCGGGCAGGAGGAGACCGCAAAACCACTGTGCTGCCCTGCTCATCGACCCGTTCCGCTGCTATAAATTTCGCCGATAACTCTCCCGGTGAAATCTCTTTTCTGCTTCTCCTTGGGTGTCAGTTTCGGAAGCGGACGCGGATTTTTCTTCAGGAACCTCTTTTTTTCGATCTCTTCATCTTCGGGTTTGATGTCATCGGCTATTCGTTTCAAATCATAGCCGTTTAAGCCGCCCCATACGACGAGCTTTCCATCCATGATCGGGCGATCAATGCGCAGCGGGTCAAAGGCTAAACCGTTTATTACGGGGAGAATGAGCGTGCCCTCGCGATTGACCGTTTCGGAGTAGAGCCGCTGAGCCATTTCCCGTTTCAACGTGAATACAGCACCGTAACTTCCATCCTGCATATTCATGAAGGACCTGTACGTTGCGATATGTTTGTGGTTGACAATCGGCATACGAGTGTAGGGATGTCCACGGTACATCAGGATAAATTTGGCGGTTGTACCGTCTGTGCTCGATGCTTCGGACAGGAAAAAGATCGGATAGGGGTCCTGCTGGCAGGAGCACAGTACCGCACACACCGACACCAGCAAAAAAGACAGACTACGACACAATTTCTTCATAGGTACCGCAATCATCCTATCATACTTTTCCCTATGCGGCAAGCCCGACACACACACCAAGCGAAATTTCCGCGCACAATATGTCGCGAGGTCCGGAAGAGAGCATTGGACAAAAGAGGGGATGAAGTTCAGGGCATACCGTACTCGAGAACTAGGGCAGCCTCCGACTCAATCGCCGACAATTCTTGGTTCAGCAGTTCATTTTGCATGCTCAGGATACGCTTGGAACGTTCGACAAATTCTTCGGCAGTGGCGGGAGATTGGGAGCGCAGGTAAGCGATATTCTTAGACATAAAACTCTTCCAAGTGGAGTATTCATTCATGCTGGCACGAAGTTTTTGAACCTTGGTGCGATGGTCAATAAGTTCATCTGCTACCTTTAGCTTTTCACGCTCGTAACGCGCTTTGCTTTGTTGGTAAGTATCCCAAGTGTAGAGTTCCGTATCCAACCTGTAGCTGATGCTCATGTTAATGCGCGTATCGTCCTTATCGAGGAAGGTACCTTGGTAAGTGCCGCCGGAAGAGGAGAAGAGGGAGGGACTATAGAGACTCGTGTTGATGGTAGGCAAATAATTGAGGGCTACGCTGTACTGGGCCATGCGAGCCTGCTCCAAGCGCATGGCAAATTGGCACACCACGAGCTCGCTGAGTTTGTCGAGACGCTTTTCGTAGTCATCCCATCGAATGTGCGGCATACTTTCCGGTAAAATGTTCCAGCGGGCACTATGGTCACCGAGCAAGCGAGCCATATCCCTCCAATACTGCCGGTCGGTATCATCCCGCTTCAGCTTATCCTGTTGCGGCGGCTGATTCTCTTGTTCCGGTGCGTTTTCGTTAAGTAGACGTTTCTCGGTTTCTACTTCCCGCTCCCGCACCCTCTTGTAAAGCTGCGAAATATTTTCACGGGAACGCCCCTCCTTCGCCTTGATGGCGGCTATCGTTCGAATCTTCGCAGAATACACCCGATAAGGTACTTGGGTGAGGGCCGGCATGGAAAAAGTCATATTGATTGTGGTGCTCATCTCCCCGGATTCAACCGGCTCGGTCAAACGGGAAATCGAGCGAGTGATGTAGCTGTAGTACGAGAGACCGGGAATCATGTCGGTGTACACACTCAACGAATCGCGTTCCGCTTGGCGTATGGCATCATCTGCCTCCCGCATCTGCAGGTTATTTTTACGCATCATGCTCAGTGCTTGGTCCCACGTGATCGACTTCTCCGGTAGCTGCTCCCATTCCGGTGCTCGCTCGTACATCGTATCGACACGTGCCATGACACGTGCCACACGCCGCTTCACGCTGCAACCGCACAGAAAAATCGCCAAGGCGAGTACGAAGACCGGTACATTTTTCACCACCGCCATTCTACCACATTCATCTCCCCCCCGCAAGTGCGATGTAGGGGGCGAAAAGAAATACGAAGCAGCAGAGCCGGAAAGCACGTCTGTCCCAAATAAATTAAGGACTTCGTGGTGGGCGATGACTTTGTCGCAGGGGAACGGGGAGGGAATGGAAGTACGAGGTACGAAGTACGAAGTACGAAGTGAAGAAGTTAGGCGCAACGGAGTTGCGCGGGGGAGTAGGAAGGAGGCAAAGCCGAAACGACGCGAGGGGAATAAATCAACGCACCCGTGAGGGTGATACGTCTGTGGCATGCGAAGCCATGAAGAGGTGCTCGCGTGGCATCGGTATCCATCACACATGACGCGACATGCCACAACACTCTCATCAGGCACGTTTTTCCTGCCACATCCGCACTGCCCACCCCGTCCGCCATTCCCCGGCTCTGCTACTTCGTACTTCGTACCTCGTACCTCGTACTTCCTGTTGGGTGTCTGTAACCCGCATGGGGATTAGCATCGCAGCGTTTTTTTGAGAATTTTCTTGGGACAGGTGTGGTCGGGGAGTGGCGTGTGTGGCTAGCGGCACAGGCGGTAGACGCGGAGTGGGATGGAGTGGATGCCGGATTCGCGGAGGTGAGACATGGCGGCACAGAAAGAGAGCCAAGCGGCGCGGTCGGGGGTGGAGATGCAGCCTTCGGAGCCAAGGCGTTCGGCAAAGTGGAGCATGAGGTCGGTGCGCCCTGTACCCGGGGGATCGGGCACGCGGAAGCCGCGCAGCGAGCCGGTGCGTTCGGTGAAAAGCTGGGTGGACCGTATGTCCGGGAAGACCGTATCGGGGAAGTCGGCGAGGGAGTAAGTGCCCCAAGTCGTGTCATTGGGGAAGCAACCGGCGCGGGCAAAGGGGCTGGTGGGGCTCATCCAACCGCCGGATTGCACGGGGAATTCGAGCAAGACGCGATCGAGTGTAGCGGAACGCAGCCGCAGGGTACCGAAAAAAACACGCCCGGATGCGCAGAGCGAGCGGCACTGCTCATCCTGACGTTGAACGCCGGAGATGGCGCGATAAAAAAGAACCTCAACGAACGGAAGCGACATAGAAAGAAAAACCTAGAGACGACGGGCAGAGAGGAGGGGAACCGCAAGGGATTTTCGCAGTGAGTGCACCAGTTCAATGTCTTGCTGCGCAGCGGCGACAGATGGACCGGTTTGCTCCGACAACTCCCAAGCAGAGAGCTCGTCGAGCAGACACTTCTCCAGTGCTTCAATGCGGCGTGAGACGAACATATCCATTGCCTCGCCCACCTTCTTTTTCCAAGTATCGAGGCGGTGGTCGATGTGCTCCCGTCCGGCGCGACGCCACTCGGGCACGGTTTCATTGTAGCTGCACGAGCGTTCGAGCATGCCGAGAAAGCGCGTTTCCTTGAGGGTACCTAGGGGGATGGGGTCGCAATCCAGCGGGACATGCTGCCACGCAGCGAGCACTGCCCGGACGTAATCCTGCTCAATTTCCGCAGCCGGGCGTTTGCCGAGAATCTGTGCACACTGTCCAATTTTTTCCTTTTCCAAGTCGGTGAGTTCACAAATTTTAGCGGGCGAGAGGACGTGAGATTCCTGTTCAGCGGCGAGGTCCCCTAGGTCTGATTCCACCTTGACACGGATAAGGTTGAGTTGCCGCGCCTGCATCTCTTTTTCCATCCACTCCTTGGGAAAATAACCGTCTACAGCCACGTCCAAGATGGCATCCAAGCGGGTCTTAAGGGCTTGACGGGCTTGGTCGGCGAGGTAATGACAGCGTTGACGCCCCTCGCGCAAGTTGTTGCCCTCGATGGATTCACGCAGACGCGCGGCGTCGTTCAGTTGGTGGATCGAGGTCTGTATATCATGAACATGCGAGATGTGGCTGCGGCTTTTGGCGGCGAAATCACTCAGGCGAGCATCCACCCCTTCGAGCGTTTTGCGCAGATAATCTGCCGAGTTACGGAGCAAGGTGACGGTGGGGTTGCTCAAATCCGCCAGAATTTCGGCTTCGAGCGTGTTCAGATTGGAATCACGAGGGGAAGTGTCGGACTCCTCGGAGTGAGGCGAGTCGACATAGGAGCTCTCGAGCTGCCACCAAGCGAGACCGGCATTGACCCAACTGCCGGGAATCACTTTGCGGATGAAGTTGCCGAGTTGTTTTTGGGTGGTGGTCTGCTGAAGCTCTTGTTGACGGACTTGGGCGTCCGCCGGGAGCCAAAATTGGGCTTCGATGCGATTTTGGACGACGCGGATGGGTCGTTGGGAGTGCTCCATAGCCGCGCGGAGATAGTCGCGCGTGTCGGGGGTAAGGGCGGCGAAAGAACTTTGCACTAAGAGGAAGTAGTCGGCGTTTTCATTCATCCACTCGTGCAGTTCTTCATCGTGCCAATTGGATGTAAGACCGTCCATGCCGGGCATATCGATGATACCGATACCGGCATTGAGGAGGCGGGCTTCCGGCTCCGTGAGAAAGATTGCCGCGCAGCTCGCGTTGGTATGACCCTGAGCCCAAGCATCCAAGTTAGCTTGCGTGATGTTGCGGCGATCGACGGAGACTTTTTCGTGAAACTCCGGTGGGGCAACGTGGCGGAGGTAGTCGATGACCAACTCAAAGAGCTCTTGCTCACTGAGAGCATCCGCCGCCAAGGGCGAGAAGAGTTCTATGCGCTCTGTTCCGTCATCACTCGCCAAGATGATCATGGGCAAACGCGTTGTTTCCAAGCCGAGCTGTGTGGCACAGAGAGCTCGACGCGCCAAGCAGTTCGTGAGGGTAGACTTGCCGCTCTTGACGGAGCCGATCGTTGCCATCAGCAAGAGGCGCGAATCAAAGCGTGCCAAACTACGGCGAATAGCCCTGCTACCGCGCGCAAGCAGAGCACGCATTGCCGGGCTTGCGTTACTGACACCCTCAAGTTTTTCGGCATAGCGGAGCGCAGTCTCACACAGCTCCTTCAGTTGTTCATCCATCATGGCTTTAGTGTATGCCACACGAACCGAAAACGCAAGAAGAAACAAACCGGAAATCAACCTTGTCCCACACCTAGCTCCTTCACTTCGCACCTTGTACCTGACCGCCTCCCCGTTTCCCTGCGGTAGGGTCATCGCCCACCACCAAGCTCGTATTTTTCTTGGAACGGCTGTGGGCAGTTGTGCTTACGGTGCGGATTATGCTTGAAAAGGGGGGAGAGATGGAGTAGGATGGGGGCGTTATGTTGGACATACGAGTCATCCGCGAAAAGCCGGAGTATGTGATGGAGCGCATAAGGCTGCGCGGTGGGGATCACTGGATGTTGGTGGAGCGTGTGCTGGAGTGCGATGAAAAACGCCGCAGGATAGAGACAGAGAAACAGGCTCTTTCGCAGGAGCGCAATAGTTCATCCAAGCAGATCGGTATGATGATGAAAGGGGGAAGGAAGGAGGAAGCGCAAGAGCTCAAGGCGAGGATGGCGGAGTTGGGAGTCAAGTTGAAGGAGTTGGAAAGCGCAGCCGCGCAGGCTGCTGAGGAGCAGGAGCAGCTATTACTGGCTATACCGAACATGCCGCACGATGCGGCACCGGTGGGAGCGGATGAAACGTGTAACCCGGTTTTGCGGCTATGGGGGGACAAACCACAGATCGAAGCTCCGCAGGACCACGTGCAACTCGGCTCTGCTCTCGGGTTGTTAGACTTTGAAGCGGCTGCGCGGATATCCGGTTCAGGGTTTATCGTCTATCGAGGGCTCGGAGCAAGGCTGGAGCGTGCGCTCATCAACTTTTTGCTCGATACACAGACCCTCGAGAACGGCTATCGAGAAACGGGGGTGCCGTTTATGGTAAAGAGGGAATGCATGGTCGGAACGGGGCAGCTGCCCAAATTTGAGGAAGACATGTATGGGCTGGAGCAGAACAGCATGTTCAACGTGCCGACTGCCGAGGTTCCCCTCACCAACCTGTACCGAGAGCAGATTTTGCGGGAAGCGGACCTGCCCATCAAGATTACCGCTTACACTCCGTGCTACAGACGGGAAGCCGGTTCTGCCGGGCGGGAAAATAGGGGGATGATACGTGTACACCAGTTCGACAAGGTGGAGCTGGTGACCATCTGTCGCCCCGAGGATGGGTACAGGATACTGGAGGAACTTACCGGGCACGCGGAGAGCATCCTGCAGAAACTGGGACTACATTACCGGGTCATTGAACTATGCACCGGCGACATCGGGTTCTCTTCTGCAAAGACCTATGACATAGAAGTTTGGGCTCCCGGGCAAGGTCAGTACTTGGAGGTGTCGAGTTGCTCATGCTTTACGGATTACCAAGCGAGGCGCATGAAGCTGCGTTACAAAGACGCGGCGGGGCGAATGCGAGTACCGTACACGTTGAACGGTTCCGGAACGGCTCTGCCCCGCCTGTACGTGGCACTCCTCGAACAGAATCAACAACCGGACGGAAGTGTGGTGATACCGGCAGCACTGGTGCCCTATTTCGGGCAGGATCGGATTGAACCGGCATCGACCGAGAAATGAAGTACCAAAGCACTAACTGAGTATGATTACCATGTATATCGGTCTGATACAAGTAGAGAGCGGCGGAATTATCATATCGATGGGTCCGGTGTTGTGGCTTATCGTTGTGTTTGCGGTGCTGGCTATGGGCGTCGTGGTCGAACGACTTTTCTACTTCCACCGCGTGAACATTAACTCCGGTGACTTTTTGCGCGGACTTTCCGCCCTGTTGAGGAGTGGGCAGTACAACGAAGCTCTGCACGAAGCACGGCAGCTGCCGGGACCGATGGCGAGAGTGGTTGAGGCTGTGCTCACGCGTCCGAAACTGGCACGCAGCGAACTACGCGAGATCGCCTTGGAGGCCGCCGAGCTGGAAGTATATCGCGTGGAACGGAACATCCGCTCCCTGAGCGTCTGTGCAACCGTGATGCCTTTGTTGGGGCTGTTGGGAACCATCCTTGCGTTGGCGGACTTTTACGAGCAACCGGGAATCATCGACGGGGGGGCAGCCATGCCGCAGGTGGCATTTGCCTTGCGGCAGGCCCTGCTTATTTCTGCCATGGGTATTGTATTAGCTATTCCGACCTACATCTTCTATATGTACCTTGCTTCGCGTGCGCGCAAAATTATCAACGGCATTGAACGCGCGGGACTCGAATGCGTCCACATCATCTGCGATGCACGAGTCAGTAAACCGAGCACGCCGGTTGCCGAAACGGAGCAATCGGTACCCCCACAGAGTGAAAACTGAAAATGCGACGCTTGCGCACCAACCTGAAGGTGACCGGTACCGCACTACTTGCGGCAGCGGGGGTGAACGTGGTTGTGCTGCTATGTATGTGCGTCCTGCTCACGAGCTATCGTCCTCTGCGCTACGGAGTCAATATCCATCCGGCAGACACGCACTATGTGATAGAAGCCTACGACCGCACAGGTTCGCACATCATCGCGGTGTCTCCCGGGGAAACCCCGCGTTTCTTTCTGGAAAGCCAAGAAATTCACGGTGGTTTCGATGGGGTGGAGAAGGTGTTGGCCTCGTGGGATTGCCCCAACCCGTCGCGGATCACCGTGATCGTCGCTTGTGATGAAGCTGTCTCCATCGGTACCATCCAAAAACTGACAGACCTCATCCTCCTGCACGGCTTTAATTGCGCCTTTTTCGGACGCCCTGCCAACGACGAATGAAACATACCCCCGCCCATCTGCTCTACCACGCCGTGCATAAACGCACGATGCGCAGCTATTTGGGCGTGTTCATTGTGCTGGCGGCAATCGCGGTGGGAGGGGGCATAGCCCTCGTGAAAGTTGAGCTTCCGCCGCAGCAAGTCTCGCGCGGTGAGGGCAGTGTGATATACCGGCGAGACGCTTTCACGCGATTTCGGGTACGGCAGCACAGTGCCATGCCTCTCCGTCTGCCGGATTCCATAGAACCGGCGGCGCAGCTTCCACTGCCGAGCCACCCGCTCCCCATCTACCCGGCTCCCCGTCTTCTGCCGCCGCCTCCGCTCGAGCCGACTTCTTCATTGCAGGGTTTTATGATGCCGGATGATGCCTACTTGCTCGAGCTACCCCCACCGCAGGAAAAGGAGGGAGAAACGCCATGAATTATATCGTCCTTTCTCTCAACGACTTTTTTATGCTGCTGCTCGTCGGGGGCGTGTTTTCCGTTGTGGCGGTCATCATACCCGTGCAAATCTCATCGAAGATACGGCGTACACGTCGGAAGCGTTCTCGTCTCACCTGCCGCATCTGCGGATTCCGCTTCCTGCGCCGGGACTTCCACGCGCCCGCGTGCTGCCCTCACTGCGGTGCGACCAACAAATCCCCCTCCTAGCCACTTATTCGGTAACTCGCCGCTTCGAGGAACTTGAAACGGCGTTGCCGGGGAACAGAGCAGCTACGCAGTTCGACGTTTCCTGATTCCCTCCGCGAGCGTATCGAGGATGGTAACCGTCTCATCCCAGCCGACACAGGCATCGGTGATGCTTACGCCGTAGCGGAGAGGGGACTTGCCGTCGCAGGGTTGGTTCCCGGACAGCAGATTGCTTTCCACCATCACAGCTCCGATATGTTGTTCGCCTGCAGCCAGCTGCGCCGCTATATCCTGCGCGACTGACGACTGCTCCTGCCATCTCTTGTGGCTGTTACCGTGCGAGCAGTCAATCATAATTCTGTTTGAGATACCGGCACGCTGCTGAACTGCCCACGCTTTGGCGACGTGTTCTTTGCTGAAGTTCGGACCCTGAGAGGAACCACGCAAAATGAGGTGGCAGAGCGGGTTCCCGATCGTGGACACAATAGCCGAGAGCCCTTGCTTGGTGACGGAGAGGAAGCAGTGCGGATGCGCGGCAGAGATGATGCCGTCGATGGCAATTTGCACGCTGCCCGTCGTCCCGTTTTTGAAACCGATGGGCATGGAAAGCCCGCTTGCCAACTCGCGGTGTACTTGGCTTTCCGTAGTGCGGGCTCCGATGGCTCCCCACGCGATGAGATCGCTGATGTACTGCGGGGTAATCACGTCCAGAAACTCCGTGGCGGCAGGTACTTTCATCTCCGCCAGTCGCAGGAGCAGCCCACGAGACATACGGAGTCCGCTGTTTACCTTGTAGGTGCCGTCCATGAATGGGTCATTGATGAGACCCTTCCAGCCGACAGTCGTGCGTGGCTTTTCAAAATACACCCGCATGATGAGCTGCAACTCACCGGCGTATCGGGGCGTGACATCCGCCAAGTGCTCCGCATAATCCAGAGCCGCCGCCGTGTCGTGGATGGAGCACGGTCCCACAATCACCGCCAGTCGGTCATCCTCCCCCACCAATATCCGGCGGAAGTCTTCCCGCGCATTGTATACTACGCGCGCCGCATCTTGTCCCGCCGGGAAATCCTGAATAAGTATTGCCGGTGGAATAAGCGGACGCGCCTCGGTAATTCGAACATCATCCGTTACTACCGGATCCGTTATTTGTTCGACGTTTTTTTCCATGAATAAACGTTGTCATTGATAGCGTCAGACATAGCTTCCTGAGCTTCCTTCATGGCCTTTTTGCGCTCCGCCTTGCTCATCTTCTTCTTTTTCCCCTTACCGCCGGAAGATGATTTATGCTTTTTCTCCGAATGCGCCGGAGCAATGCCATCCCCGTCCGGTCCAAGTCCGTACACCAAGCAGCTGTCGCCGCGCCGCCGCTTGCCGGTAAATGGGTCCATACAGCCTTCCGTCATCTCGCACAGCACGACATAGTAAGGTTTCCCCCAAGGGTCATAGAGTCCGAGTTCATCCCCGCTTTCCCCATACAGACCATCGCGCATCTCCTCGGCTCGGGTGGGTTTGATGTAGGCTTCCTTGTTATGATTGAGCATCCTGCCGGTATCTTCTTCGTAGCCGGTAAGGATACTCAGCAGACCTGCATCCTTGCCCGGCAGTGTGATGAGGTAGATTTGGTCTTCCTTGTCGGGTTTAGCTTTTTGCGCATAATAGGGCAAGATGCCATTGTGGTCTTGCTTAAAAGTGGAAACGCCCGACACCAAGTCCGCGCACATCTTGGAGGATGCGGCAACGCTCGCCGTTTCCCGCATACTCATGATAGCCGGGTACCCGATGCTCGCGAGCGTAGCCAAGATGGCGATGACAACGATGAGCTCAATAAGCGTGAAACCACGCACTTTTTTCAATGGGGCTGTCGTCTTCATACCGCTATCCTACCACATCCGATACCCGTGGGCAAGCATTTTACTCACGCGTGACCAAAGAAAAATTTTCGGCATACCATATCACATCCACCACATCTGTCCCGAGTAAAATAAAGGCTTAATGGTGGACGATGACCTTGAGGCGGGAAGACACGGGGGTGATCAAGTACGAAGTGAAGGAGTCTCCCCGCCGCTTCGCTTGCCCTTTACCTCATCGCCCTTCCCCGGCTCTGCCACTTCGTACTTCGTACTTCGTACCTCGTACTTCTAATTCGTTTACTCCATGAGTCGTTGGTGTGGCGGCGGGATGGGACGGTCTCGTCGGAGGTGGAGGATTTGAGGGGAGGAGTGGGAAGGACGGAGCGCGGCGGTGCGGTCGATTCGACGCATCAGGGAGCGCAGGAGTGTTTCATCGAGGTCGGTGGATGTGGCGATATCAGCCGGGCAGCGGTTGGCATCTATCAGCAGACGCAGTGCGAGTTCGCGCGGGGACGGGCAGGTGGGCTGTGCGTCGCAGGGTCGTTGCTCGGGGGAGGCGGCGATTAGGGCAGCGCGGAGGGCAGCCAGCTCACTTTCATACAAATCCGCTAGGGGAGCGAGAAGACCGGGCTGCGGCTCCTCGCACAGGTGTTCTTCCCGAGATGCGGTGCTGAGGAGGAGGAGGTTGTGCTCCTGCGCAAGGTCGTGGAGGACGGCGGCGCGCACGCGCGGAGAGCAGTTCTGCGACAGGGAAACGTGCAGGAGTTGCCTCGCGGGTACACTTCGGCAGTGATTAGTCGCCTCGGGGCGAAGCAGAAACACCGAGCGGGCACCGAGGGCAAGGCATGCAAGTGCCGACAGGAGCTCTGCCCGGGGGGATTCGGCGTTGAGCGCGACTCCGCAGAACCCACCTTGCGACACGGCTTCTCGCAGGGCGAAACAGATGGCGCGCAGGAGGAGACCGGGTGTGTCGAGTGGTCGAAGGGAGCGAGAGACAGTGCGCGGCAGACGGGGAAGGAAGGCTTGCTCAAAGGGGGGGAGACAGAAAGTTTTACCGCCGGGCAGGGCTACTGCGGAGCCGCCGCCCGCGAGGTAGCCGTGGCTGTATACCACCGAACGCAGCACGAGACAAGGTAACCCGGAAACGGCAGCCGCACGCCGCGCGAAGGGAAGTGTCGTATCCTCCTGCGCCCAAGGACCGGAGGGCAAATGCAGCAGCACGTCCGCAGTGCCTGCGGACATGGGGCGTAGCTCGCGTGAGGTGTCCGCCTTGACACGCAACCCCGCCACAGTGACCGCGCGGCGATGGGGCAGGGATTTCACCTGCCCGCGATGAAGCAGGAAAAGCTGCGGAGCGATGCCGGGTGCACTCGGCTCCCCGGTATGGCAAGCCAACAGCAGGGGGATGCTCAGCTCATCCGCCAAGGCACGCAGAGCAGCGCGACTCTGCAGCAGGAAAGATGCCCGCGCGCGGAGACTCCCCGGCAGAGCTCCGTCCAACGCCCCGGCGGGCGCAACCACCAAACGAGCACCGGCATCCAGACAAAATCGGACACCCTGCACCAAGCTGCGCAGGTTGGCGGAGAAGTCCCCCGCGCGTGCCACCGTTTGCACGATTGCGAGCTGTTTTGCGTCCATCGGCATGCGCTGCAATGTGGGGTATTGCGCCGCGTCCGCGTCTCAACAGTAACGGGATAGCACGTAAGGCAGTATTCCCCCGGCGCGGAAATACTCGATTTCTATGGGTGTGTCGAGTCGGACAATGAGCGGGAGGGTGAACGCCGCAGCTCCGGCAGGTTCTACCAGCAGCGTGGCGGCAGCGCGCGGGAGCAGCTTGCTGCGTAGCCCGGTGACGGAGTAGACCGCATCTTTCAGCTCCCGCACGCGTTCGTAGTCGGCGGGGTCAGCAAAGACGAGCGGGAGCACCCCCATGCCGATGAGGTTCGAGCGGTGGATGCGTTCGAAGCTCTTGGTAATCACGGCGCGTACCCCGAGCAGGGAGGTGCCCTTGGCTGCCCAATCTCGGCTGGAACCCATGCCGTAGTCGCTGCCGCCGATGACGATGCTCGGTACTCCGTCTGCTTTGTATGCCATCCCGGCATCGTAGATGAAGGTCGGGGTGCCGACGGGGGAGGTGATCGGCACATCGGGGGCACTCACAGGGCGTTTGCCGAAGTAGAGGGTGTAGCCGCCTTCCGTGTGGGGCGTCATGAGGTTGCGGATGCGTACGTTGGCGAACGTTCCGCGCACCATCACTTCGTCGTTGCCCCTGCGGGAGCCGAAGGTGTTGAAGTCGTGCCGGTCTACCCCATGGGCTTCGAGGAAGCGGGCGGTCGGTCCCCCGGGTTTGATGGCACCGGCGGGCGAGATGTGGTCTGTCGTCACGCAATCACCGAAGATGCCGAGGGCACGCGCACCGAGGATGTCGGCAATCTCCTGTTTTTCGCCGGTGAAGTGGTCGAAGAAGGGCGGGCGGTGGATGTACGTGGATTGGGCGTGCCAAGAGAAGGTCGCTCCACTCGGGGCAGTGATGCGGTCCCACTCCGGGGAGGGTGCCGTGTAACAGGCGAGGTACTCCTCCGGCGAACAGGCGTGCGCGCGGGCTTCGGCGATTTCCTCCGGCGTGGGCCAGAGGTCTCGCAAAAAGACGGGAGTTCCCTGCGGCGTGTACCCGAGCGGGTCTTTGTCCGGGTCGATGTCTACCCGCCCCGCCAATGCAAATGCCACCACGAGCGGCGGGGACATCAGGAAGTTCGCCTTGACGTGCGGGTGGATGCGCGCCTCGAAGTTGCGGTTACCGGAGAGCACAGAGCAGGAAATGAAGGGGTGCTCGGTGAGGGCTTGCTCGATGGAGCTGTTGAGCGGACCGGAATTGCCGATGCAGGTCGTGCAGCCATATCCCACGATGGAGAAGCCGATGGCATCCAGCGCGGCGGTAAGCCCCGTGTGCGCAAAGTAGACGGCTGCGGCGCGCGAGCCCGGTGCCATACTCGTCTTGACATGCGGCGGCACGCGCAGTCCACGCTCCGCCGCTTTTTTTGCGAGGAGACCTGCGGTGAGCATGAGGTCCTCGTTGCTCGTGTTGGTGCAGCTGGTGATGGCTGCCACGAGGATGGAACCGTCACCCAGCTCGATTTCGTGCTGTGTTGGGGCATCCGGTGCACCGGCATCACCGTGCATCTGCACCCGCACTCGCTCCTCCCGGGCAGGTGTGCCGAAGGTGTTTTCGCAGATCGCGGAAAATCGCCGCTTGAGCTCGGTGAGGGGGATGTGCTCCTGCGGACGTCTCGGTCCGGCGACCGCCGCCTGCACGCTGCCCAAGTCGAGCTCGAGCTCGGCACTGTAGTCGATATCACCCCGCGCGGGCATGCCGAAGAGTCCTTGGGCGCGGTAGTATGCCACGTAGGTTTCCGTGTGTTTGCGGCTGCGTCCCGTTGCCAGCAGGTACTGCGCGCATGCGGAATCAACGGGGAAGAAACCCATGGTTGCGCCGTATTCCGGTGCCATGTTGGCTACCGTCGCGCGGTCCGGCAGGGAAAGCGCGGCGGCTCCTTCTCCGAAAAATTCCACGAACTTGCCCACAACGCCGAATTCCCGCAGCATTTGGGTGACGCGCAGGGCGAGGTCTGTTGCCGTAACTCCCGGGCGCAGATGCCCCTTCAGCTCCACACCCACGACCTCCGGTGCCAAGAAGGTGATGGGCTGTCCGAGCATCCCGGCTTCTGCTTCGATACCGCCGACTCCCCAGCCCACGATGCCGAGTCCGTTGATCATGGTCGTGTGGGAATCGGTGCCCACCAAGGAATCGGGGAAGAGCAAGAGCCCGCGTTGCAGGATGCCGCGTGCGAGTCGCTCGAGGTTCACTTGATGCACGATGCCCGTGCCCGGGGGTATCACGGAGAATGAGCTGAAAGCCTGCTGCCCCCACTTGAGGAATTCGTAACGCTCGGCGTTGCGGCGAAATTCGTATTCCATGTTTTTCTGCAACGCTTCGGGGAAACCCGCTCGGTCCACCTGCACGGAATGGTCAACCACCAAATCCACCGGAACGAGCGGCTCCATCTTCCGGGCGTCTCCCCCGCGCGCTTGTACCGCGTCGCGCATGGCTGCTAAATCCACCAGCAACGGCACCCCGGTCAGGTCTTGTAAAATGATGCGCCCCACCGTGAATGGTACCTCGAAGTCCGCTTTCTTTCCCGCCTGCCAGCTTGCTAAATTGCGCACATCCTGCTCAGTGACGCGCAGCCCGTCGCAGTTGCGCATCACACTCTCCAACACGATGCGCAGCGATACCGGCATGCGCCGTACCCCCGGAAATCCTTGCTCCTCCAGCGCAGGCAACGAATAATATCGTGCCGTCTCCTTCCCCCCCACGGTCAATGTGCGTACTGTATCTATCATGCCTCAATCAGCTTGTCTTGCGGGCATCATACACGCAATCCCCCCAAATGCAAGAAAAAAAGGACAACCACCACATCTGTTCCAAATAAGTCAAAGGCTTAGTGGTGGGCGGTGACTTTGAGGCAGGAAGACACGGGGGTGTCAAGTACGAGGTACGAAGTACGAAGTACGAAGTGAAGGGGTTAGGCGCAACGGAGTTGCGCGGGCATGGCGGGAGGGGGCAAAGCCAAAACGACATGTGGGGAATAAATCAAAGCACCCGTGATGTTGAAGTCCCCTTAGTACGCAAAGCGTCTGTAACCCGTATGGGACTTCGCATCGTGGCGTTTTCGAGAATTTTGTTGAGACTGGTGTGTACGCCCACAATCCGTGCACCCGCCTCCCCGCCCCAATTGCAATGCTCGAAAAAATTTCCACCAACATCCCACATTCTTCTGGACATCCCCTAAAAATCAGGTAAATTTTGCTATCAATGGACGCAAACAACTGCGGAAAATCCGTCACAGACAGCATCCCCTATCATACCCCGGACGAACTGATCACGCGGCTCAAACAGGGTTTAGCTTACTGCCGGGGCGATGGAGTGGGAAAAGACGAAACTAAGGGCGTAGAGTTTATTCGCGAAGCCATTGACAAGGGTGTGGAAAAGGTAGTGGAACAAAGTGGGGACGTTGAGGCGCAGTATAACCTCGGAGTGTGCTATGGCAAAGGCTTAGGTGTGCCCGAGGACTTCACTAAATCGGCAAAATGGTACCGCTTAGCCGCCGAACAGGGGCATGCAGAAGCACAGTACAACCTTGGATGGTGCTATTATTGGAGACGTGGTGTGAACAAGGATGATGCCAAAGCAGTAAAATGGTATCGCTTAGCTGCCGAGCAGGGGAATGCAGAGGCGCAAAACAACCTTGGAGTATGCTATTACCGGGGGCATGGCGTGGACGAGGACTACGCAGAGGCAGTAAAATGGTTTCGCCTAGCCGCCGAGCAGGGACTTGCAATGGCACAATTCAACCATGGGTGGTGCTATCACAAGGGCAATGGTGTGGACAAGGACGATGCAGAAGCGGTAAAATGGTATCGCCTTGCTGCTGAGCAGGGGCATGCAGAAGCGCAGTACAACCTTGGATGGTGCTATTTTTTCGGCTATGGCGTGGACAGGAGCACTGCAGAAGCTGTGAAATGGTATCGTCTCGCCGCCGAGCAGGGGTTTGCAGAGGCGCAGAACGAACTTGGATGGTGTTACGCCGGTGGCTATGGCGTGGAGAAAGACCTCATTACAATGATAAAATGGCACCGTCTCGCTGCCGAACAGGGTAATGCAACGGCGCAGGGCAACCTTGGTCTATGTTATGCAAGTGGCAAAGGTGTAAAAAAAAATATGGCAGAAGCGGTGAGCTGGTACCGAAAAGCGGCAGGTAACGGACACCGCCGTGCAATGTATGAACTCGGCAAATGCTATCGTGACGGAGATGGCGTAGAAAGAAATCTCGAGAAAGCGATAGATTGGTTCCTAAAAGCAGAGGAGGAAGGATATGACGGGGGGAATATTGATGTCGGAGATGTAATGTATGAACTTGCCATGTGCTATCGCGACGGAGATGGTGTGGAAAGAAATCTCGAAAAAGCTGCAGAATGGCTCCGGAGAGTAGCAAAAGCAGGAAACCTCTACGCTGCGTGCGATCTCGGCAAATGTTATCTTGACGGAATAGGCGTAGAGAAAGATGAGGAGCAAGCTGCGAAATGGGTGTGCAAGGCAGCTGATAGGGGTAGCACCGAGGCAAAAGAGCTACTGCAAAGGCTTGACCCGGAAAAAACTGTACAATGGTATCGCGCGGCTGCGAAAGAAGAAAATGCTTGGGCAATGTATGAACTTGCCGTGTGCTATCGTGACGGAAATGGCGTAGAAAGAAATCTCGAAAAGGCTGCAGAGTGGCTCCAAAAAGCGGCAAAAGCAAGGAACCGCTACGCTGCGTACAAACTTGGCAAATGCTACATTGACGGGATGGGTGTGGAAAGAGACGCTGCGCAAGCTGTAAAGTGGTTTCAGGAAGTGGTGTACTGGGGCAGGAATGCCAACGCTGCATACGAACTCGGCAAATGCTATCTTGACGGAACAGGCGTACAAGAAGACGAGGAACAAGCTGCAAAATGGCTATGCAAGGGAGCTGATTGGGGTAGCATCGAAGCAAAAGGATTACTGCGAAAGCTAGACCCGGAAAAAGCTGTACAGTGGTACGGCGCGGCGGCAAAAGAAAAAAATGCCTATGCAATGCTCGAACTCGGCAAATGCTACTACGAGGGAGTAGGCGTAAAAAAAGATGAGGAGCAAGCTGCAAGATGGGTATGCGAGGCAGCTGGTAAGGGTAGCACCGATGCGAAAGAACTACTGCGAAGGCTAGACCCGGAAAAAGCTGTACAATGGTACGACGCGGCGGCGAAAGGGCAAAATGCCTATGCCATGCTCGAGCTAGGTAAATGCTACCGTGAGGGAACAGGCGTAGAAAAAAATGCAGAGAAAGCTGCAGAGTGGCTCCAAAAAGTAGCAAAGACATGGGTCGTAAACCCCGATGTGGCGTACGAATTCGGCAAATGCTATCGTGACGGAGTAGGCGTGGAGAAAGACCTTACGAAAGCTATAGAGTGGATCCGAAGAGCGGCAAAGACCGGAAAAACCTACGCTGCGTATGAACTCGGCAAATATTATCTTGATGGGACAGGCGTAGAAAAAAACGAGGAACAGGCGATAGAGTGGATATGCTGGGCAGCTGGTAAGGGTGACACCGATGCGAAAGAGCTACTGCAAAAGCTAGATCCGGGAAAAGCTGTACAATGGTATCGCACGGCTGCAAAAGAAGAAAATGCTTGGGCAATGTTCGAGTTGGGTAAACAATATCTCGACGGGATAGGCATAGAAAAAAACGAGACACAAGCCAAACAGTGGCTCCGCAAATCTGCTGCTATGGGCTATGCCCCTGCTAGGGAGCTCCTACAAACGCTAGAACAAAAATGATCCGCATCCATAGCTCTAGCACTCGTGCCCCGGAAGCTCCCGCTACCGGCGCATCTTTTTCCCTGAACTATCCCGCTCCCCACCCATCCTGTTCACAAAAACCTCCGCTGGAAAAACAACCTAAGACCCGTTTGCGCAACTCCGCTTCTTGCTCACCCAAAATCTTCTTGGTGCCTCGACCCCACGCATCACTTTGCCTACGGGTCATGTACCCATTGCTTCGCTCCTAGCTGCAGTGCCAGCTCAAAATTTCTTCCATCCACCTCGAATTTAGCTGGACATTCCCCAAAACCGAGATAAATTCCCCCATACATAGACCAAATCGACCGACCATGCCATGAACCTGCCACCACACACCACCCCGGGAAGAAGACGGCACCTCCGCCCCATCTTCCGCTTTATCCTACTCCTATTTGTCCTGCTTACCCTTGCGCCTTGGAATACCCACGCTGCCAATGCCGAAGAGCTCCGGAGACTCGCTGATCAAGGCGACATTGGTGCTCTTTTGGAACTCGCTAGTCAGGGAGATAACGATGTACTCCGGAAACTCACTGGACAGAAAGATATCTCCGCACTCCGAAAGGTATTGGATCAGAATGATGTCGATGGACTCCGAAAGCTCGCTGAACAAGGGGAGATTGGAGCACAGTTCTTCCTTAGTATGTACTGTGGGAACAATAACAATAAGGAAGAAGCAATAAAATGGCTTCACGCCGCCGCCGAACAAGGGAATGAATACATGCAGCTCATCCTTGGAGGTCTCTATCTCGACGGAGATGGTGTAATTAAAGATGAGAGGGAAGCCGCCCACTGGCTTCGCAAGGCAGCAGGTAAAGGAAACGTTAATGCAATGTATGTACTTGGATGTCTTTATCTCCAAGGAACAGGCGTAGCGAAGGACGAGGAGGAAGCTGTACATTTGCTTCGCCTCGCCGCCGAGCGGGGGTACGCACTGGCGCAGCTTGCCCTCGGAGGGTGCTACGCCGATGGTGTCGGCGTGAGCAAAGACCTCTCTGAGGCGACAAGATGGTATCGCATCGCTGCCGAACAGGGGAGTGCAGATGCGCAGTACTACCTCGGAGTGTGCTATGAAACTGGTCAAGGCGTGGACAAAGACCCCGATGAAGCGGTGAAATGGTACCGTCTCGCTGCTGGACAGGGAAATGCAAAAGCACAGTTCAATCTAGGGAATGCCTATCACAATGGCTTTGGCGTGAACAAAGACCTCGCCGAAGCCGTAAAATGGTACTGTCTCGCTGCTGAGCAGGGAGTTGCACGAGCTCAATTCAACCTTGGAGTGTGCTATGCTACGGGCGAGGGCGTGGATAAAAAACCAACCGAAGCCGTCAGGTGGTTCCGTCTCGCTGCTGAGCAGGGAGATGCAAGGGCACAGTTCAAGCTTGGCTTGTGCTATGCCAATGGTGATGGCGTGGACAAAAACCCCACCGAAGCCGTCGGGTGGTATCGTCTCGCCGCCGAACAGGGACATGCAGATGCGCAGTACATCCTTGGATGGTGCTATCACAATGGCTTTGGCGTTAATAAAGATCCCGCTGAAGCAGCGAAATGGACTCGCCTCGCGGCCGAGCAGGGAGACGCAACGGCGCAATACGTCCTTGGATGGTGCTATCACAATGGCTATGGCATTAATAAAGATCCCGCTGAAGCAGCGAAATGGACTCGCCTCGCGGCCGAGCAGGGAGACGCAACGGCGCAATACGTCCTTGGATGGTGCTATCACAATGGCTATGGCATTAATAAAGATCCCGCTGAAGCAGCGAAATGGACTCGCCTTGCCGCTGATCAGGGACTTGCAGATGCGCAGCTCAACCTTGGGGGGTGCTATTACTACGGTGATGGCGTGAACAAAGACTACACCGAAGCTGTGAAATGGTACCGCAAAGCTGCCGAACAGGGGCATGCAGGTGCTCAGTACTACCTTGGGGGGTGCTATGCCAAGGGCACTGGCGTAAATAGAGATCCCGCTGAAGCAGCGAAATGGACTCGCCTCGCGGCCGAGCAGGGAGACGCAACGGCGCAATACGTCCTTGGATGGTGCTATCACAATGGCTATGGCGTAAACAAAGACGAGCAGCAAGCCAAACAGTGGCTTCAGAAAGCCGCTGATAATGGTGCAGCCCGTGCGAAAGAGCTACTCCAACAGCTGGAGCACCAACAGCTGGAACAGAAATAATTCACCCTGCTCACCTCTAACACTCCTGCCCCGGAAGCTAAAGCTACCGGGCATCCCTTTTTGCCCTTTCCACACCCACCCTTAATGCCCTCTGCCATACTCGACCAAGCTGGCTCGCTAACGCATCTGCCACAATGCTTCAAAAATTCTTCCCATACCACCAAATTAAGCTGGACATCCCGTCAAAATGAGATAAATTTCCCAATATACAAACTCCCGCCATGAAGAGGCACTCACACACCGCCCTCCACCACCTCATCCTCCTATTCGCCCCGCTCACCCTCGCGCCTTTGAATACCTACGCAGGACAATCCTCAGTTCGTCCTACCACTGGGTCGGGAGCACACAGAACAAGCTGCCTAGGATGGGCATTCAACGTTCGTGTGACTCCGATAATTGCAGGTAAGTGGGATGGGGCAGTAAGACTGCTTAGGGAAATGTCTGAGGGTGTGAGAGTGGGGAAGGTGTCTTCGAGGAAGGTGATACATGAAGTCCGGAGGGCGGGTACGGAGTCATTGCCAGCAGCAAGATCCCTAAAGCGGTCCGGTGAACTAATTAAGGCTGTTAATGACATTACAAAGATATACAAGTACTCGAGTCACAGAATCCAAGATCAGGGCATCCCACCCTCCCAGAACGCTTCCCAGACCAGCCTAACTACACGGAACATCCCCATCGTCGATATTGATACAATTAGAAAACATGCCGAGCAGGGTCATGCAAAGGCACAGTTCGACCTCGGAGTGTGCTATGCCAAGGGCGAAGGCGTGAACAAAGACCCCGCAGAAGCTGCGAAATGGTATCGCAAAGCCGCAGAACAGGGAGATGCCGGAGCACAGTACAACCTTGGGGGATGCTATTACAATGGCTATGGCGTGGATAAGGATCATGCAGAAGCATTAAAGTGGTACCGCAAAGCCGCAGAGCAGGGAGATGCAAGGGCACAGGTCGCCTTGGGCGCGTGCTATTTTCTAGGTGACGGCATAGAAAAAGACGAGCAGCAAGCCAAACACTGGCTCCGCGAAGCCGCCGATGGGGGTGACCCCGATGCGAAAGAGCTACTCCAACAGCTAGAACGAAAATAATCTGCATCATTTAGTTACAGCTCGCATACCCGAGTGAAACAAAGATTAGTATTATGGGTCAAGAACAGAACTCCTACCCCCGAAGCAATGGAGCAACTTCAGAGAACCAACCAATGGCGGTGCTTTCACAGAGTCAACAATCCCAAGGTGCCTCACAGATTCATAGCGATACTCAGCCGCAGGTCAATTCTGAGGTTAAGTCACCACCCCTAGATAAACCATCGCTTCTTGAGGGACTGTTCATTGTAAAATTTGCCGGACGCATGAGACGACGGGATTTTCTGCTGTCTCTGCTCCTCCTTATGTCGGCATTTCTGATTGGAGTAGCGGTTGGATTAGTTGAATTACTGTTTTCATTTGTATACGAAATGGGATTCGATGAGGGCAGAGATGATGTTATCTTATCTCTCTTTGGTAGCTATCTCGGTCTGGTTATGCTCGGTATGGCTGTGCGGAGACTACATGATGCCGGGAGGAGCGGATGGTTACTCTTACTGTGTTTTCTTCCTTTTGTCGGCATACTGTGTTTTCTTCCTTTTGTCGGCATACTGTGTTTTCTTCCTTATACCGGCATCCTTATAGGTGTTATTCTCCTAGTGATTATGTGCTGCAAGGACAGCCAGCGTGAACCCAATAGATGGGGACCGAATCCGAAAGGGGTATTGTGTGAGGAGGGATCTAGGTCGGAAAACCATACCGTGAACGAACAGGATATCGCTACACAGGAAGGGAAAAAGTGTGAGCAACCGTCTGGCGTGTCAGGAGTGAGGAAATGCATTAATGTCATTGGTGGTTTCATGATTATGGTGGCTATAATGTTACTCATGCACAGAGGCGATATAAGAGGATTCATAGCAGATATAAACTCTTGCTTTGGTATCGACGACGATGCCGTTGAAGCACATCGGTTAATGTGGCAGGTGGAGCAGGGGCTAAAATACTACGAAGGTCTCCGAGGTACGAGACAGGACAGGATTGCGGCTGAAAAACTTATTTGTGAAGCATTCGACAAAGGTGTAGAAGAGCAAACAAGACAATGGGGGGATGCCTGTGCAAAGGGACTGCTTGGTGTATGCTATGATATGGGAATAGGTGTAGAGCAAGACGGAGCAAAGGCTACTTATTGGTACGATCAGGCTCGTGCAGCAGATATATTTTTCTACCCCCGACAATACCCATTAGGTGTCTTGGATACTAGAGATAATGGTATAGGTGTAGGAGCCAAGGAAAAAGCAGCTCGCTGGTATCGTATGGCACAAAGAGGGAAACGGAAAGCAGCGAAGGAAGGAAATGTCTACGCAATGTACGAACTCGGCAAATGCTATCTTGACGGGATAGGCGTAGAAAGAAACGGTGTGCAAGCCGTAGAATGGTTCAAAAAAGCAGCAGATAGGGGGAATAAATCTGCAATGTACGAACTCGGTAAATGCTACCTTGAGGGGACAGGCGTAGACAAGGACGCTGCGCAAGCCGTGGAGTGGTTTAAGAAAGC